>NZ_JBDJAW010000024.1 GCF_039649665.1 Microbispora sp. ZYX-F-249
CCGTCGGGCCCACCCCCGCGGACCGCTACGTGTCGGCCCACCTGGCGGCCCTCCGCGCGGCCGCCGGGATCCTCGCGGCGCGTCCGCGGCCGATGGACGGCCGCAGGCGGCGCCTGCGCAGCGCCTGGGAGCTGCTGCCGGAGGCCGAGCCCAAGCTCGCGGACTGGGCGGCCTACTTCGCGGTGAGCGCGACCAAGCGTGCGGCGGCCGAAGCCGGCATGGTCCGCGCCGTCACGCAGAACGACGCGGAAGAGATCATAGCGGAGGCGGACAGGTTCGTCGGCGAGGTCGAGTCGATCCTCGGCCTGCCCGGCCGTCCCACCCTGCCCATGGCCGGCTGACGCCGCGTCCTGGGCTGTGAGCCGGACCGTGACCGGACCCACCGGTGGGCCGGCGGTTCTGGCGCCGCAGACGCGACCGCCGACGTTCGCGTACTTGCCCGGCCCGTCTGCGGAACCGGCTGATTTCCTCGTCTGATCGACGATGCCGGAGGCGGCGCGGGGTACGCCCGCACGGCGACCATGTCCGCCCTCACGTCGTTGCTATTGGATCGCATCCCGGGTCCCGGTAGTGGGCGGGTGTGGATGATGGCGGGTATGGGAGGGGATCGTTGGCGCGGCCGTTTCTCGGCGGGCGCGTGTGTCCTGTTACTGATCGTGGCCGGCCTGGTGCTGTGGCGCGGCGTGCAGACGGCGAAGTTCGAGTTCGGCGACGTCGATCCCGCCAGTCTGGTGGTAGGGCTGGTCGCGCTGGCCCTGGCGGTATGGGCGGGGTGGCAATCCGCCCAGGCGCAGCGTGTCGGCGATACCGACACTGTGGCCTGGGCCGACCGGCTCGCCCAGGCGGTGCTGGTCGCCGAGACTCGGCAACGAGACCAGTTGCTGGGAGACGCGGGGCGGACGATCGATGTGGCTTTCACGCCGCGGCCCGCGCCCGCGCACAACGCGCGTGGTGCAATGCCTCATGGCGCCCTGGCCGACGTAACCGGCTATTTCGGCGACCTGTGCCCGCAGCGACTGGTCATCACGGGCCCACCCGGGGCCGGGAAGACAGTCCTGGCGGTCGAGCTCATCCTCGGAATGCTGGAGCGCCGCAAGCCCGGCGGGCCGGTGCCGGTGCGGATCTCGGCGGCCGGCTGGAATCCCGACGACGGAATGCAGTCGTGGCTGGTCGCTCACTTGATGCGGACCTTTCAGATGCAAGAGCGGGCGGCCGTGGCGCTGGTGGAGGCCTATCAGGTCATCGCGGTCATCGATGGGCTGGACGAGATGGACTCCGCGGATGAGCCCGGCTACGGTTCACGGGCCGGCCGGGCGCTGCGGGTCCTCAATCGCTACCAGCAGGGCCGGGACAAGGCGCGGCTGGTGCTGACCTGCCGCACCGGCCAGTATCAGGCGCTGACCGCCGGGCAGGTGTGGGCCCGCGACGCCGCGCGCATCGAGCTGGGGCCGGTCACTCCCGCCCAGGCCGGAACGTTCATCGAGGCGGCCGCCGGAACCGACCAGCTGACGCGCTGGCAGCCGGTGCTGCACGCCCTCAACCACCCCGGCCACCCGCTCGCCGGGGCGCTGGCCACCCCCTGGCGGCTGACCCTGGCGGTCACCGTCTACCAGCAGCGGCACCCTGCGACCGGCGCCTACCTGCGCGACCCCGCCGACCTGACCACCGGCCACGGCACCACAGAGCAGATCGGCGCCCACCTGCTGGATCTGTTCATCGACTCCGCCACCGCGGCTGCCACCGCAGCCGGTCGCAACCCTCGCGGTTACAGACCCGACAGGGTCCGCGCCTGGCTGACCGAACTGGCCGTCTACCTCACCTCCAACGCCACCCGGCCCCTGGTCGCCGGTCGATCCCTGTCCAGCACCGACCTTGTGTTGCACGAGCTGTGGCCGCTGGCCGGCGATCGCCCTCGCACTCTGACCCGTCTCCTGGCCGCCGTCGTCTTGCTGGCGCTCACACCGCTGGCCGCCGCTCTCCACTCCCGGCCGCTCTCGCTGATCGTTCTGCTGGTAATCGGCGGTGGCCTCATCGCGGCATGGAGGGATCACCCGTGGCCTGATCCGGCGAACATCGACCTGACGCAGCTGAAGACTCGCCGCGGCCGATGGAATTCACCATTTGGCTGGCGTTCGGGCTCGCGGGCGGGCTCGCGTTCACGCCCAGGTTCGGGCTCGCGGGCGGGTTCGGGCTCGCGTTCGGGCTCGCGGCCGGGCTCCTGGAGGGGCTCGAAGCTTCCGGTGTAAGCAGGGGGATCGATCGCCGCATGCCCCTGCTCAACGATCTCGCCGGCTGGCTCGGGACCGGGCTCCGATGGGCGGTCCTGGGTGTGGTGTTCACCCAGCATCCGGTCGGGCTGGCATTCGGGCTCACGCTCGGGCTCGTGCTCGGGCTCACGAGCTTCTCTGACGGGGGGCCTGTCGTAGCGCGGTACCTCATGTTGTTGATCGTCACTCGCGGTCGGTTGCCCTGGCGGCTGGGGCGCTTCCTGCGATGGTGCCACGCCGACGCCGGGCTGCTGCGAACCGCCGGCATCGCCTGCCAATTCCGCCATCGTGAACTTCAAGACCACCTGGCCGCGACCTCCCTGCCGTAGGCGCCGCCTGCGTCGTGCGGACGATGTGCACAGTCAGGGTGCGACCCGGATGAGCGCCGCCCCCCGGCCCGCCTGGGGCGGAGGACGGCTGCCGCCGTCTGCCGCCGCGCAGGGTGAGGATCGGGCGGACCGACATGTCCGCGATGGCGGCGGCATGGGCGTCGTGGGTGTCGAGCCCGGTGCCGCCATCGTGTGGACGAGCGTGACGGTCGTGGTCAGACGGGGTCGCGCTCCAGCGGGCAGCTCATGCAGCGGGGGCCGCCGCGTCCGCGGCCGAGTTCGCTGCCGCGGATCGTGATGACCTCGATGCCATGCCTGCGCAGGTGGTTGTTGGTCGTGGTGTTGCGTTCGTAGGCGACCACCACACCCGGCTCCAGCGCCAGCACGTTGCAGCCGTCGTCCCACTGCTCGCGCTCGGCCGCGTGCACATCCTGCGTCGGCGTGAGGACCTTGATGTCGTCCAGGCCGAGGGCCCGCGCGATCGCCTTGTGCATGTCCTCCGGCGGGTGGTCGGTGACCTTCAGCTCCTTGTCGGTGTCGCCCGGCTCCACGGTGTACGAGGGGAGCATGCCGAGCCCGGCGTACTTGGTGAACACGCCCACGTCGACGTTGGTCATCACGGTGTCGAGGTGCATGAACGCGCGGGTCTTGGGCAGGTCGAGCGCCACGATGCGGGTCGCCGACCCCGCCCGGAACAGGTTGGTGGCCAGCATCTCGACCGCCTGCGGCTGGGTGCGCTCGCTCACCCCGACGAGCACGACGCCGTCGCCGAGCACCAGCACGTCGCCGCCCTCGATGGTGGCCGGGGCCATGCGCACGCCCTCGTACCAGACGTTGAACCCGCCGTCGTCGGGATTGCCGTAACCCGCGGCGAACAGCGGATGCCAGCGATAGACGGCCTCGTAGTTGACGGTCTCCCGCCTGCGCGCCTTCTTGCGCATCGCGTTGATCGACACCCCGTCGTACACCCAGCAGGAGGTGTCGCGGGCGAACAGGTGGTTGGGCAGCGGCGGGAGGACGAAGTCGTCCATCGCGAGCGTGTGGAAGGTGATGGAGCCCGGGTCGCAGCCCAGCTCCATGATCTCGCGTTTGGTGATCCCGCCGGTCAGCAGCGGTGCGAGCGCGTCGGCGTCGAGGGAATCGAGCGTGTTGCGGATCGCGTCGGCGGCCAGCGGGCCGAACCAGTGCTCGTCGACGCTGCCGTCGAGGATGTGCTTGCGCGCGTCGGGGATCTCGATCACCTCGCGCAGGAGGTCACCGAGGTGGTGCACCGCGACGCCGCGTCCGGCGAGCACCTCGCACCACTCCCGGTGCTCCTCCAGCGCGCGCTGCACCCAGAGCACGTCGTCGAACAGCAGGCCGTCCTTGTTGCCCGGGGTGAGCCGCTTGAGCGCGAGTTCGGGAATGTCGACCAGGACGCGGCGAAGCCTGCCCACCTCGGAGCCCACGTGAAACGTCATGTCCTGCCTATCCCCGCGTGACAGGAATCACTCGTACCGACGGCTCCCCGATGCGGAGACGCCGCCCGTGACTACGCCGAGAGGGCGGGCACGGGGAGCCGCGTACGGGCCAAGACGGGAGGTCAGAAGGACTCGACGGCGCGGCGGGCCTCCGCGTCGAGCACGCCCCAGTGGATGAACTCCTCGGTCAGCTCGACCGGCGACTTGTCGTAGATGACCGCGAGCGAGCGCAAATCCTCCTGCCGGATGGACAGCACCTTGCCGTTGTAGTCGCCACGCTGGCTCTGGATCGTCGCGGCGTAACGCGCCAGCGGGCCGGCCTTGTCCTTCGGCAACTGCGACAGACGCTCCAGGTCGATGACCAGCTTGGGCGCGGGCGCGAGCGGGCTGGGCGCGGCTCCGCCGGGAAGAAGCTCCGACACCGGCACTCCGTAGAAATCCGCGAGCTCGGCGAGCTTCTGCACGGTCACCGCGCGGTCGCCCCGCTCATAGGAGCCCACGACGACGGCCTTCCACCGTCCGCGGGACTTCTCTTCCACACCGTGCAGGGACAGCCCCTGCTGGGTCCGGATGGCGCGCAGGCGCGCGCCCAGCGACTTGGCGTAGTCAGACGGCATCGTGTGGCCCCCGGCTTTCTATGTCTCTTCTCACTTGATTGTGCGTCCTTGTCCTAAGCGTTCCGAACACCGGGGCTGGTGGCCGAGACCGGCACCTTCGGTGACCGCTGCGTCGGGTTTTACCCAGGAAGGTCGCGTGTTGTGGTTACGGACAGTGACGGTAAAGCCGACACTCCCAAAGGTCAAGCTGATTGGAAAAAAGAGCGTCAAACAGTGCTCTCCCCGAAATCCCCGACACCCGGCGCCATGCGGCTTCCGATCCCCGATGCGTCACCGGCGCGTCTCCCGTCGCGTCCTCCCCGCGCCGCCGGCGAGCTCCCCCGGGGGTGCATCACCCCTGGCGGGAGGGGGGTTCGCAGACGGCCCTGATACTCTAAGCAGACCGAACACCCTTTAAGACCCGTCCTGTGAGGCGGGAAAGGCGGTGACTTTTTCATGTCTGATGCCCGAAATCCGGCCCGCGCCGTCCTGGAGGGGCCCGACATCCACCGGGCGCTCACCCGGATCGCACACGAGATCCTCGAACGGACCAGGGGCGCGGAGAGCGTCGTCCTGATCGGCATCCCCACCCGCGGCGCCACCCTCGCGCAGCGCATCGCCGGGCGCATCGCGCAGTTCGAGGGGATCAAGGTCCCCGTCGGCGCCATCGACGTCACGATGTACCGCGACGATCTGCGCCTGCGGCCCGCGCGCCCGCTCGGCCGCACCGAACTGCCCCCGGACGGCGTGGACGGCAGGACCGTCGTCCTGGTGGACGACGTCCTCTACTCCGGCCGCACCGTGCGCGCCGCGCTCGACGCGCTGAACGACGTGGGCAGGCCCAGGGCCGTCCAGCTCGCCACGCTCGTCGACCGCGGCCACCGGGAGCTGCCGATCCGCGCCGACTACGTCGGCAAGAACCTGCCGACGTCCAAGAGCGAGAAGGTCAAGGTCTTCCTGGAGGAGACGGACGGGCGCGACGCGGTCGTGCTCATCAAGGAGGACGACCGATGAAGCGTCATCTGATCTCGACCGGCGACCTCACCCGCGACGACGCCCTCCTCATCCTCGACACGGCCGAGGAACTGGCCCAGGTCTCGCAGCGGTCCATCAAGAAGCTGCCGACGCTGCGCGGCCGCACGGTGGTGAACCTCTTCTTCGAGGACTCCACCCGGACCCGCATCTCGTTCGAGGCCGCGGCCAAGCGCCTGTCGGCCGATGTGATCAATTTCTCGGCCAAGGGGTCGAGCGTGTCCAAGGGCGAGTCGCTGAAGGACACCGCGCTCACCCTGGAGGCCATGGGCGCCGACGCCGTGGTGATCCGGCACAGCGCCTCCGGCGCGCCGCACCGCCTGGCCAACTGGGTGCGCGGCAGCGTGGTCAACGCCGGCGACGGCACGCACGAGCACCCCACCCAGGCGCTGCTCGACGCCTTCAGCATCCGCCGCCGGCTGGGCCGGCTCGAGGGCCTGAAGGTCGCCATCGTGGGCGACGTGCTGCACAGCCGGGTCGCCCGGTCCAACGTGCTGCTGCTGCACACGCTCGGCGCGGAGGTCACGCTGGTCGCGCCGCCGACCCTGCTGCCGGTCGCGGTCGGGACGTGGCCCTGTCAGATCTCCTACGACCTCGACGCGGTGCTGCCCAAGTCGGACGTCGTGATGATGCTGCGGGTCCAGCTCGAACGGATGAACGCGGCCTACTTCCCCTCGGCGCGGGAGTACAGCCGCCGCTACGGCCTCGACCGCGACCGGTTCGCCCGTCTGCACGACGACGCCGTCGTCATGCACCCCGGCCCGATGAACCGCGGCATGGAGATCTCCGCGGAGGTCGCCGACTCGCCGCGGTCGACGATCGTCGAGCAGGTCACCAACGGCGTGACGGTCCGGATGGCCGTTCTCTACCTGCTGCTCGGCGGATCCGAGCCCGCGATCGGAGGCGCCGAATGAGCACCCACGAACTTCACGAGGGGACGGCTGTGAGCACCATCCTCATCAGGGGCGCCCGGATCCTGGGCGGCGCCCCGGGCGACATCCTGCTGCGCGACGGCGTCGTGGCGGAGACCGGCGACCTCGCGGGCGCGAGGGCCGACCAGACGGTCGACGCCGACGGGCTGGTCGCCCTGCCCGGCCTGGTGGACCTGCACACCCATCTGCGGGAGCCCGGCCGGGAGGACGCCGAGACGGTCGAGACCGGCACCCAGGCCGCGGCGCGCGGCGGGTACACCGCCGTCCACGCGATGGCCAACACCTCCCCGGTGGCCGACACCGCCGGCGTGGTGGAGCAGGTCTGGCGGCTCGGCCAGGAGCACGGCCACTGCGACGTGCAGCCCGTGGGCGCGGTGACCTCCGGCCTGGAGGGCCGCCAGCTCGCCGAGCTCGGCGCGATGGCCGACTCCGCGGCCCGCGTGCGGGTCTTCTCCGACGACGGCAAGTGCGTGTCCGACGCCGTGCTGATGCGCCGGGCGCTGGAGTACGTCAAGGCGTTCGACGGCGTCGTCGCCCAGCACGCCCAGGAGCCCAGGCTGACCGAGGGCGCCCAGCTCAACGAGGGCGAGGTGTCGGCCAGGCTCGGCCTGACCGGCTGGCCGGCGGTCGCCGAGGAGGCGATCATCGCGCGTGACTGCCTGCTCGCCGCGCACGTCGGCTCCCGGCTGCACGTCTGCCACGTCTCCACCGCGGGCTCCGTCGAGATCATCCGCTGGGCCAAGTCGAAGGGCTGGGACGTGACCGCCGAGGTCACCCCGCACCACCTGCTGCTGACCGACTCCTGCGCGGAGAGCTCGCCGCTCGGTTCGTACAACCCGATCTACAAGGTGAACCCGCCGCTGCGCACCGCCGAGGACGTGCGGGCGCTGCGCGAGGCGCTGGCCGACGGCACGATCGACTGCGTGGCCACCGACCACGCGCCCCATCCGGTCGAGGACAAGGAGACCGAGTGGGCCGCGGCGGCCATGGGCATGATCGGTCTGGAGACCGCCCTGTCCGTGGTCCAGGAGGCCATGGTCGACACCGGCCTGCTCGACTGGGCCGGGGTCGCCGACCGCATGTCGGCGCGGCCCGCGCGGATCGGCCGCCTGAGCGGGCACGGCCGCCCGATCGAGCCCGGCGCCCCCGCCAACGTCACCCTGTACGACCCGTCGGCCCGGCAGCCCGTGGACCCCGCCGCGATGGTGTCGAAGAGCCGCAACACCCCCTACGAGGGGCTGACCCTGCCCGGCCGCGTCGTCGCGACGTTCCTGCGCGGCCGCCCCACCGTTCTCGAAGGGAAGCTCGTATGACAGCCCTGCTCGTGCTAGAGGACGGACGCGTCTTCGAGGGAACGCCGTACGGCGCCGTGGGCGAGACGTTCGGCGAGATGGTCTTCAACACCGGGATGACCGGCTACCAGGAGACGCTCACCGACCCCTCCTACCACCGGCAGATCGTGGCGATGACCGCCCCGCACATCGGCAACACCGGCGTCAACGACGAGGACCCCGAGTCCCGCAGGGTCTGGGTCGCCGGCTACGTGGTGCGGGAGCCGTCGCGGATCCCGTCGAACTGGCGCTCCCGCAGGACGCTCGACGACTACCTGCGTGACCAGGGCGTCGTCGGCATCGCGATGCCCGGCACCCGGGCCCTGACCCGCCACCTGCGCGAGCGCGGCGCGATGCGCGCGGGCATCTTCAGCGAGGGCGGCGAGGTGGCCGAGCTCGTCGAGCGGGTGCGGCGCGCGCCCGGCATGGAGGGCGCCGACCTGGCCCGCGAGGTCAGCACGCCCGAGCCGTACGTCGTGCCGGCCGTCGGCCGCAAGCGCTTCACCGTCGCCGCGGTCGACCTCGGCATCAAGGCCATGACGCCGCAGCGGATGTCCGAGCGGGGCTGCGAGGTGCACGTGCTGCCCGCGACCGCCAAGGCGGCCGACATCCTCGCCCTCGACCCCGACGGCGTCTTCTTCTCCAACGGCCCCGGCGACCCCGCCGCCGCCGGCTACGCCGTCGAGACCCTGCGCGAGGTGCTGGGCGAGAGCGTGCCGTTCTTCGGCATCTGCTTCGGCAACCAGATCCTCGGCCGGGCGCTCGGTCTCGGCACCTACAAGCTGCGGTACGGCCACCGCGGGGTGAACCAGCCGGTGCAGGACCGCAGGACCGGCAAGGTCGAGATCTCCGCGCACAACCACGGCTTCGCCGTGCGCGCGCCGCTGGACGGGCCCTTCGAGACGCCGTACGGCGCCGCCGAGGTGAGCCACGTCAACCTCAACGACGACTGCGTGGAGGGGCTGCGCCTGCTGGACCGCCCGGCGTTCAGCGTGCAGTACCACCCCGAGGCGGCCGCGGGACCGCACGACGCCGCGTACCTGTTCGACGAGTTCTGCCAGCTGATGGACGACAAGAAGGGGGCCAAGGGTGCCTAAGCGTACGGACATCAGGTCCGTCATGGTGATCGGCTCCGGCCCGATCGTCATCGGACAGGCGTGCGAGTTCGACTACTCCGGCACCCAGGCCTGCCGCGTCCTGCGCAGCGAGGGATTCCGGGTCATCCTGGTCAACAGCAACCCCGCCACGATCATGACGGACCCGGAGTTCGCCGACGCCACCTACGTCGAGCCGATCACGCCGGACATCGTCGAGAAGATCATCGCCAAGGAGCGGCCCGACGCGCTGCTGCCCACGCTGGGCGGCCAGACCGCGCTCAACACGGCCGTGGCGCTGCACGAGGCGGGCGTGCTCGGCAAGTACGGCGTCGAGCTGATCGGCGCCGACATCGACGCCATCCAGGCGGGGGAGAACCGCGAGCGGTTCAAGGAGATCGTCGCGAAGGTGGCCGCCGAGCACGGCCTCAACGCCGAGTCGGCGCGCAGCGCGATCTGCCACACCATGGACGAGTGCCTGCGCGCGGCCGGCGAGCTCGGCTACCCCGTCGTCGTCCGCCCGAGCTTCACCATGGGCGGCGCGGGCTCCGGCTTCGCCCACGACGAGCAGGAGCTGCGCCGCATCGCGGGCGCCGGCCTCGACGCGTCCCCGACCACCGAGGTGCTCCTGGAGGAGTCGATCCTCGGCTGGAAGGAGTACGAGCTGGAGGTCATGCGGGACCGCAACGACAACGTGGTCATCGTGTGCTCCATCGAGAACATCGACCCGATGGGCGTGCACACCGGCGACAGCGTGACCGTGGCGCCCGCGCTGACCCTGACCGACCGCGAGTACCAGAACATGCGCGACGTCGCGATCGCGGTCATCCGCGAGGTCGGCGTCGACACCGGCGGCTGCAACATCCAGTTCGCGGTCGACCCGGAGACCGGCCGGATGATCGTCATCGAGATGAACCCGCGTGTGTCGCGGTCGTCGGCGCTGGCGTCCAAGGCCACCGGTTTCCCGATCGCCAAGATCGCCGCCAAGCTCGCGATCGGGTACACCCTCGACGAGGTCCCCAACGACATCACCAAGGAGACCCCGGCGTCGTTCGAGCCGTCGCTCGACTACATCGTGGTCAAGGTGCCCAGGTTCGCGTTCGAGAAGTTCGCCGGGGCCGACGAGACGCTGACCACCCACATGAAGTCGGTCGGCGAGGCGATGGCGATCGGGCGCTCCTTCCCCGAGGCGCTGCAGAAGGCGCTGCGGTCGCTGGAGAAGAAGGGGTCGTCGTTCAGCTGGGCGGGCGAGCCCGGCGACCGGGACGAGCTCCTGGAGGCCTGCCGCAGGCCGCACGACGGACGGCTGCGCACGATGCAGCAGGCCATCAGGGCGGGCGCCACCCCCGAGCAGGTCCACGAGGCCACGAAGGTGGACCCGTGGTTCGTCGACCAGCTCTTCGCGATCGACGAGGTCGCCCGGTCGATCACCGCGCTCGACCGGCCCACGCTGGAGCTGGCCAAGCGGCACGGGTTCAGCGACGCGCAGATCGCCGAGATCCTGGGCGTGCCGGAGGCCGAGGTGCGGGCCACGCGCCACGAGCTCGGCCTGCGGCCCGTCTACAACACCGTGGACACCTGCGCCGCCGAGTTCGCCGCGCGCACTCCGTACCTCTACTCGACGTACGACGAGGAGACCGAGGTGCCGGTGGGGGACCGGCCCAAGGTGATCATCCTGGGCAGCGGGCCCAACCGCATCGGCCAGGGCATCGAGTTCGACTACGCCTGCGTGCACGCGTCGTTCGAGCTGGCCAAGGCCGGCTACGAGACCGTGATGGTCAACTGCAACCCCGAGACCGTCTCGACCGACTACGACACCTCCGGCCGGCTCTACTTCGAGCCGCTCACGCTGGAGGACGTCCTTGAGGTCGTGCACGCCGAGCAGGAGACCGGGCCGGTGGCCGGCGTCATCGTGCAGCTCGGCGGCCAGACGCCGCTCGGGCTCGCCCAGGCGCTCAAGGACGCCGGAGTGCCCATCGTGGGCACCTCGCCCGAGTCGATCCACCTCGCCGAGGACCGGGGCGCGTTCGGCCGGGTCCTCGCCGAGGCCGGGCTGCCCGCGCCCAAGCACGGCACCGCGACGACGGTGGACGAGGCGAAGGCCGTCGCCGAGGAGATCGGCTACCCGGTGCTCGTCCGGCCGTCGTACGTGCTCGGCGGGGCCGGCATGGCCATCGTGTACGACGAGGACACCCTCGGGGCGTACATGGCCAAGGCGGCCTCCGAGCACCCGGTGCTGATCGACCGGTTCCTCGACGACGCCATCGAGATCGACGTGGACGCGCTGTTCGACGGCGAGGAGCTCTACCTCGGCGGCGTCATGGAGCACATCGAGGAGGCCGGCATCCACTCCGGCGACTCGGCCTGCGCCCTGCCGCCGATCACGCTGGGCGGCTTCGACATCAAGCGGATCCGCGCGGCCACCGAGGGCATCGCCCGCGGCGTGGGCGTGCGCGGCCTGCTGAACGTCCAGTACGCGATGGCCTCCAACGTGCTGTACGTCCTGGAGGCCAACCCCAGGGCCAGCCGTACGGTGCCGTTCGTGTCCAAGGCCACGGCGGTGCCGCTGGCCAAGGCGGCGGCGCGGCTGATGATGGGCGCGACGATCGCCGAGCTGCGCGCCGAGGGCATGCTGCCGGCCGGCTACGACGGCGGCACGCTGCCGCTGGACGCGCCGGTCGCGGTCAAGGAGGCGGTGCTGCCGTTCAACCGGTTCCGCGGCGTGGACACCGTGCTCGGGCCGGAGATGCGCTCGACCGGAGAGGTCATGGGCATCGACGAGTTCTTCGGCACGGCCTTCGCCAAGTCGCAGTCGGCGGCCTACGGCGCGCTGCCCACCAAGGGCCGGGCGTTCGTCTCGGTCGCCAACAAGGACAAGCGGGCCATGATCTTCCCCGTGAAGGCGTTGGCGGATCTGGGCTTCGAGATCCTGGCCACGGAGGGCACCGCCGAGGTGCTGCGCCGCAACGGCGTCCATGCCAAGATCGTGCGCAAGCACAGCGACGGCGCCGGTCCCGAGGGCGAGCCGACGATCGTGCGGCGCATCCTCGACGGGGAGGTGGACCTCATCGTGAACACGCCGTTCGGCAGCCCCGGCCAGTCCGGGCCGCGCCTGGACGGGTACGAGATCCGCACCGCCGCCGTCAACCGCGGCATCGCCTGCATCACGACCGTCCAGGGCCTGGCCGCCGCCGTCCAGGGCATCCAGCACATCGTCAGGGGCGACATCGACGTGCGTTCCCTGCAGGAACACGCCAGGAGGCTGCGAGACTAGCGCGGAGCCGCGCGAGCGGAGCGAGCGCCACGAACAAGGAGCGGAGAGTGGCCGGTAGTCCGGTTCAGGTCACGGGCACGGTGCTGACGACGCGCCGGGTGGACGCCTACCATGCGCTCACCGTCGTCGCCCCGGGCATCGCCGACCGGTTCCGGCCCGGCCACTTCGTCACGGTCGCCGTCGGAGGCCGCGACTCCTCGATGCTCACCCGGCGGGCCTTCGCCGTCCACGACGTCAAGCCGGACTACGGTGGCACGGTGGAGCTCGTCTTCGGCGTGCGCGGCGCGGGGACGGCCTGGCTCGCCGACCGCAAAGCGCGCGACACGCTCGACCTGGTCGGACCGCTCGGCCGCCCCTTCCCCCTGCCGCGCGACCCCTGCACCTGCGTACTGGTCGGCGACGAGCACGGCTCGGCGGCGCTGTTCGCGCTGGGGGACGCGCTGCAGCAGCGGGGCTGCCGCGTCGACTTCGTGCTGGGCGCGCAGTCGGCCGACCGGGTCTTCGGCGCGCTGCGGGCGCGGCGCATGGGCGAGACGACCACGCTGACGACCGAGGACGGCTCGCTCGGCATGCGCGGCACGGTGACCGACGTGCTGCCCGGGGTGATCGCCGACGCGCGGGCCGACGCGGTCTACGCGTGCGGGCCCATGGCGACGCTGCGCGGCGTCACGGCGGTCGCCGCCCAGTTCGGCATCCCCGTGCAGGTGGCCGTGGAGGAGTCCATGGCGTGCGGCATCGGCGTCTGCATGACGTGCGTCGTGCCCGTCATCGGAGACGACGGCGTGACCCGCATGGTCCGCGCCTGCACCGAGGGGCCGGTGTTCCGGGGCGAGCGGGTGCGGTTCGACGACGTCGGGACGATCCCCTTCGACGCGCTGGGCGCGCCCGGCGGGCGGCATGCCTGAGCCGGGACGGGAGGGCCGGCGGTGACGACCGACCTCCGGACCTACCTGGCGCACGTGGAGCTGCCCAACCCGGTCCTGACCGCCTCCGGCTGCGGCGGGACCGGCCGCGAGCTGGCCCACTTCTCCGACGTCCACCGGCTGGGCGCGTTCGTCACCAGGTCGATCACCATGGCCCCCCGCGCGGGACGGCCGACGCCGCGGATGGCCGAGACCCCCTCGGGGCTGCTGAACGCCGTGGGACTGCAGGGCCCGGGCGTCGAGGCGTTCCTGGAGCGCGAGCTGCCCTGGCTGGCCGAGCGCGGGGCCCGCACGGTGGTGTCGATCGGGGGCGGCACCGTGACCGAGTACACCGCGCTGGCGCGGCGCCTGGCCGGGGCCGAGGGCATCACCGCCGTGGAGATCAACCTGTCGTGCCCGAACGTCGAGGACCGCGGCAGGGTGTTCGCCCGCGACGGGTCCGCCGCGGCGGAGGTCGTGGCCTCGGTGCGCGCGGCCACGCCGTACGAGGTGCCGGTCATCGCCAAGCTGTCCCCGGACGTGGCGGACATCGTCGCGGTCGCGCGGGCGTGCGTGGACGGCGGCGCCGACGCCCTCGCGATGATCAACAACCCGGTCGGGATGAGCATCGACGTGGACACGATGCGTCCCGCGCTCGCCGCCGGGACCGGGGGCCTGTCGGGCCCCGCCGTACGGCCCCTGGCCGTGCGCTGCGTCTGGCAGGTCCACGCGGCGCTGCCCGGGGTGCCCATCGTGGGCATGGGCGGCGTGGCGACCGGCAGGGACGCCCTTGAGCTCGTCCTGGCGGGCGCCTGTGCCGTCGCGGTGGGCACGGCCCTGTTCCACGACCCCTACGCCTGCCCGCGCGTCCTGAGAGAGCTCGAGGAGCTTCTGCAGGCGCGCGGGTTCGACCGGCTCGCCGACGCGGTGGGCCTGGCCCACCGGCCGGCGGGCGCGCAACCACGAACGCGATCAGATCTCGAGGAGAGTTCGCTTTGACCACGCCCGCTCCCATCGCCGTAGCCCTGGACGCGCCCGACCTGGAGACCGCGGCCCGCTGGGCCGGCCTGGTCACCCCGCACGTCTCCACGGTGAAGGTCGGCCTGGAGCTCTACCTGCGGTACGGGCCCGACGTGATCGCCTCGGTGCGCGGCGCCAGCGGCGTGCGGGTCTTCCTGGACCTCAAGCTGCACGACATCCCGAACACGGTCGGCGCCGCCGCCCGCGCGGTCGCGCGGCTCAAGCCGACGTACCTCACCGTGCACGCCGCGGGAGGGCCCGCGATGGTCAGGGCGGCCGTCGAGGCGGCGCCCGGCACCCAGATCGCGGCCGTGACGCTCCTGACGTCCCTTTCCGAGGCCGATCTCGCCGGAATCGGCATCCAGGGACCCCCGGAGGACGTCGTGCGCCGTATGGCCGCCGTGGCCGTCGGGGCGGGCGCCCAGGCTCTCGTCTGCTCCCCCCGGGAGGTGGCCGCCGTACGCGCGGAGGTCGGCCCCGACGTGACGCTCATCACGCCGGGCGTGCGGCTCGCCGGCGCCGACACCCAGGACCAGGCGCGGGTGGCCACCCCGGAGGAGGCGATCGCCCAGGGGGCCGACCTCCTCGTGATCGGGCGGCCCATCACGGGGGCCCCCGACCCCGGCGCGGCGGCCGCCGGGATCGCCGCCGCGCTGCGCCGCGTCAGCCCCTGAGCGCTCGTCCGGGGGCGTGTCCGGCCGGAGCCGCGAAGCCGCCGGGAGGCGACCGCGCCCGGCCGTTCGCGGTCCGTTCCCGGCCCCTTCCCGGCGCGTGAACGTCTCATGCGCCCGTCACCAAGCGTCATCCGGTTCCGGTCCTGCTGAGGCGGTTTTGATCTACGAAGAGTAACTTTTCGAATACCAAAAGTAGTAAAATCAATTTTGTCGTCGCAGAACCCGCCCTTGACGTTGCCGTTACGGCCAAGACCAGCTAGTTTCCCCCATCGTCCGAGTACATCGACAAGAAATTCGAGGTGACCCGGCGTGGCTCTTCCTCCCCTGACCCCCGAGCAGCGCGCCGCAGCTCTTGAGAAGGCTGCCAAGGCACGCAAGGAGCGTGCCGAGGTCAAGAACCGACTCAAGCACGGCGCGGTTTCTCTGGCTGAGGTGCTGAAGGATGGGCAGACCGATGACGTCATCGGCAAGATGAAGGTCTCGGCTCTGCTGGAGTCGCTCCCTGGCGTCGGCAAGGTCCGCGCCAAGCAGCTCATGGAGCGCCTTGGTATCGCCGAATCCCGCCGCGTGCGGGGTCTCGGCGCCAACCAGCGCGCCTCCCTGGAGCGCGAGTTCGGCGGCGCCGAGAACTGATCTCGGCGGCGTACGAGCGAGTTTCACGGGGGTACGGAGTGACCGACACGTCCCGGTCCGCTGGAGATCGGGCCCACGAGGCAGTCGCGACCAGCGAGTTCCGGGCACGCGACGGTGACTCCTTGCCTCGCCCGCGCCTGACGGTCCTTTCCGGTCCGTCGGGTGTGGGGAAGTCCACGGTCGTCGCCGAGCTCCGGCGGTCCCACCCCGAGGTGTGGCTGTCGGTCTCGGTGACAACCAGGAAGCCCCGCCCGGGGGAGCGGCACGGCGTGGAGTACTTCTTCGCCGCCGACGACGAGTTCGACGAGCTCGTCGCCTCCGGCGAGCTCCTGGAGTGGGCCGAGTTCGCCGGCAACCGGTACGGCACGCCCAGGCGGCCGGTGCTGGAGAGGCTGGCGGCGGGCGTCCCCACCCTGCTGGAGATCGACCTGCAGGGCGCCAGGCAGGTGCGCACGACGATGCCCGAGGCCCTGCTGGTGTTCCTGGCCCCGCCGAGCTGGGAGGAGCTGGAGCGGCGGCTGCGCGGCCGCGGCACCGAGCCTCCCGACGTGATCGCCCGCCGCCTGGACGCGGGCCGGATCGAACTGGCGGCGGAGAAGGAGTTCGACCTCACGATCGTCAACACGTCCGTCAAGGACGTGTGCCACCGGCTGATAGCCTTGATGGGAAACTCACCTAGCTAGGGGAATCACTGACGTGGCAAGCAGCTCCGCCTACGCGGAAGGCATCACCAACCCGCCGATCGACGCGCTTCTCGACATCGTCGACAGCAAGTACAGCCTTGTGATCATGGGTGCGAAGCGGGCGCGCCAGATCAACGCTTACTACTCTCAGCTCGGCGAGGGCCTGCTGGAGTACGTGGGGCCCCTCGTGGAGACCCACGCCCAGGAGAAGCCGCTGTCCATCGCCCTGCGCGAGGTCTCCGAGGGTCTGCTCACCTCCGAGCCCATCGAGGGCTGAGCACCGCCTCGAGCCGATGACCTCTGTCGTGCTTGGCGTGAGCGCCGGCATCGCGGTCTACAAGTCCTGCGAGCTGCTCCGCCTTTTCACCGAGTCGGGCCACGACGTGCGCGTCGTGCCGACCCGGGACGCTCTGCGGTTCGTCGGCGAGCCGACCTGGGCGGCGCTGTCCGGCAATCCGGTGACCACCGAGGTGTGGGAGTCGGTGCACGAGGTGCCGCACGTGCGCATCGGGCAGTCGGCCGATCTGGTGGTCGTGGCCCCGGCGACGGCGGACGTGCTGGCCAGGGCCGCGCACGGCATGGCCAACGACCTGCTCACCAACACCCTGCTCACGGCGCGCTGCCCGGTGGTGTTCGCGCCCGCGATGCACACCGAGATGTGGGAGCACCCGGCCACGCGGGCGAACGTGGCGACCCTGCGCGAGCGCGGCGCGATCGTGATCGAGCCCGCCGTCGGCAGGCTCACCGGCGCCGACACCGGCCCGGGGCGGCTGCCCGACCCCGCCGAGATCTTCGAGGTGTGCCGCCGCGTGCTGGCGGGCGGGCGCGAGGACCTGGCCGGGCGGCACGTCGTCGTCTCGGCCGGCGGCACCCGCGAGGCGATCGACCCCGTGCGCTTCATCGGCAACCGGTCCTCCGGGCTGCAGGGGTACGCCCTCGCCCGTACGGCCGTCGCCCGGGGCGCGGAAGTGACGCTCGTGGCGGCCAATGTGACGCTGCCCGATCCCGCGGGCGCGAAGGTCGTGCGGGTGGAGTCGGCGCGGCAGCTGCGCGACGCGGTCCTGGCAGCGGCCGAGCACGCCGACGCGGTCGTGATGGCCGCCGCGGTCGCGGACTTCCGGCCCGTACGGCAGAGCGACACCAAGATCAAGAAGTCGTCCGCCGAGCCCGACCCGATCCAGCTGGTGAAAAATCCGGACATCCTGGCCGAGCTGGGTGAGATCCGCCGGGCCAGGCGGGAGGCGTACGCCGGGGGAGACGGGGCGTACGAGGCGCCGGCGGGCCGCGGGCCCGGAACCGGCGACGGCGCGGGCGCCCCGGAAGAGGCCGCGCCCGGCGGGCCCGGTCCCCGGGTGATCGTGGGGTTCGCGGCGGAGACCGACGACGTCCTGGCCAACGGCCGGGCCAAGCTGCGGCGCAAGGGCTGCGACCTGCTCGTGGTGAACCAGGTCGGGGAGAACCTGGCGTTCGGCACGCCGGACAACGCGGCCGTCGTCCTCACGGCGGAGGGCGGCTCCGTGGACATTCCGAGGGGTCCCAAAGAGGATCTCGCCGACGTAGTGTGGGACTTGGTGGCGCAGCGTCTCGCCTGACCTTCGCGTGGTGCCGGCGCGGGCGCCCGCCCCGCCCCCCGCAGGTCGTGCATCGAGGGAGCGATCGTCATGCCGGTGTCGGCCACGATCAGGGAGCGCTGCCGGGCGATGCTCGGCCCCGGCGAGGACATCCGCTACGTGTTTCCCGCGGTGGCCCTGCCGCCCCCCGCCACGATCGGGTTCCTCGTCGTGGTGACCGACCGCTCGATCACTCTGCTGTCCACCAAGATGTTCAGCAGGGACGAGCCGTCCGGGGTGTGGGCCCGATACCCCCGCCGCACCCGCCTCGGGCCGCTCGAGTTCGGGTCGGGCCCCCGGATCGAGATCGGCGGGATGACCCTGGAGGTCGACGACGAGTACGCGGCCGTGGTCGCGGCGGCGGACGCGGAGGCGTTCTCGCCCGGTGACCTGCCCAGAGATCCCTTACCCGACCTCTGACTCGCCGTCCGGGGGAGTGGCAGGCCTTCTCCCGGACTGCTGACCCTGTGACCGGAACCCGGACGGCTTCGCCGCTCCGCAGCGCCTAGGGCTAGACTCGCGTGAGCATCGGGTGGCCGCGGTAGGGCTCGGGCTCTACCGCCGGTCACTCATGGACGTCAGCAGCCGCTGCATGAGGAGCCCTGAGTTGTCCCGTCGCCTGTTCACCTCCGAGTCGGTCACCGAGGGCCACCCGGACAAGATCGCCGACCAGATCAGTGACGCGATTCTCGACGCCATGCTCAAGGACGACCCCAAGAGCCGGGTCGCCGTCGAGACGCTGATCACCACTGGCCAGGTCCACGTCGCCGGCGAGGTGACGACGGAGACCTACGTCGACATCCCCGCCCTGATCCGCGAGAAGATCCTCGAGATCGGGTACGACGCCTCCCACAAGGGCTTCGACGGCGCCTCCTGTGGCGTGTCGGTGTCCATCGGCGCCCAGTCGCCGGACATCGCGCAGGGCGTGGACGACGCCTACGAGCACCGTGAGGGCGAGGGCGCCGACGACTTCGACCGCCAGGGCGCGGGCGACCAGGGCCTGATGTTCGGCTACGCCTGCCGCGAGACCCCCGAGCTGATGCCGCTGCCGATCACGCTCGCGCACCGGATGGCCCGGCGGCTGTCGGAGGTCCGCAAGAACGGCACGGTTCCCTACCTGCGCCCGGACGGCAAGACCCAGGTCACGATCGAGTACGACGGCGACCGGCCGGTCCGCCTCGACACCGTGGTCGTCTCCACTCAGCACGCCCCGGAGATCGACCTGCGGGAGATGCTGACCCCGGACATCCGCGAGCACGTGGTCGAGCCGATCCTGGCCGACCTGGACATCGAGACCGAGGGCTACCGCCTGCTGGTCAACCCGACCGGCCGTTTCGAGATCGGCGGCCCGATGGGCGACGCCGGGCTCACCGGCCGGAAGATCATCATCGACACCTACGGCGGCATGGCCCGCCACGGCGGCGGCGCGTTCTCCGGCAAGGACCCGTCCAAGGTCGACCGCTCGGCCGCCTACGCCATGCGCTGGGTCGCCAAGAACGTCGTCGCGGCCGGTCTGGCCGACCGCTGCGAGGTCCAGGTCGCCTACGCCATCGGCAAGGCGCAGCCGGTCGGCCTGTTCGTCGAGACGTTCGGCACCGAGAAGGTGCCGGTCAACGTGATCCAGGACGCGGTGCTCCAGGTGTTCGACCTGCGTCCGGCCGCGATCATCCGCGACCTCGACCTGCTGCGCCCGATCTACTCCGAGACCGCCGCCTACGGCCACTTCGGCCGTGAGGGCTTCTCCTGGGAGTCCACCGACCGGGCCGACGCCCTGCGTACGGCCGCCGGTCTGTGACCCGCTCCTGACGCGTACGGCGACCACTGTCGCCCCAGGCGGCGCCCGCCCTTGCGGCGGGCGCCGCTCGCGTGTGCGCGCCGCCGGTCCGGGCCGTCGGTCCGGGCCGTCGGTGCGGGCCGTCGGTGCGGGCCGTCGGTGCGGGCCGTCCACAGGCGGCGGGCGTACGTGCGATTGCGGCGCGCCGGGTCTGGTAGGACGTAGGAGTGACCGAGCCGACCCCCGTTCCGCACCCGCAGGAGGCGCTCCTCCCGGTACCCCCCGCCGCCGCCATCGAGCGGCAGCGGGGTAGTGCGGAGCGGCAGCGGGGAGACAGCGAGCGGCAGCGGGGTAGTGCCGAGCGGCAGCGGGGAGGCGCGGGTGGGACGCGGACGGGCGCGGCCAAGGGCGCGCGCGAGGCGGCGCAGGAACTGCCCGTCGCCCGGGTCGTGGTGGACACGCCGCTGCCGCACCTCGACCGGCCCTTCGACTACCTCGTCCCCTCCACCTTGGACGCCGAGGCGGTGCCCGGCTGCCGGGTGCGCGTCCGCTTCGCCGGGCAGCTCGCCGACGGCTATCTCCTCGAGCGGCTGGCCGACAGCGAGCACACGGGCAGGTTGTCCTTCCTGGAACGGGTGATCTCCCCGGAGCCCGTCCTCACCGCCGACATCGCCCGGCTGGCCCGCGCCGTGGCGGACCGGTACGCCGGGACCATGCCGGACATCCTGCGGCTGGCCGTTCCGCCGCGTCACGCCCGGGTCGAGTCCGAGGCGAAGGCTCCCGCCCGCCGGGCGGAGTCCGCCGGCGGGGAGGTTCCGGCGCCCGCCGCGCAGCGCGTCCGCGCGACGCCGGACACCGGCGGCGCACCCTCCGCCGAGGGCGGGGAGATCGCGGGGCAGGAGCCGGTTCAGGAAGACACGGCGCACGCGCGCACGACCCACGGGGACGCGATCCGGGCGGACACCGCGGACGCGGGCACGGCTCGCGCCCGCGAGGGCGCGGCGCCGGACGACACGGCCCCGGACGACACGGCCCCGGACGACACGGTGCCGGACGACACGGTGCGGAAGGAGACGGCCGGGGCGGGTACGGCGCGCACGGACGGGGCCCGCGCGGAGGGGGCACACGAGGGCGCGGCGCCGGACGACACGGCCCCGGACGACACGGCGCGCGAGGCCGTGACAGGGGAGGGCACGCCGGGCGGGACGGCGGGACGGCGGGCGGCGCGGGCGTACGGTGACGCCTGGAGGGCCTACCCCGCGGGCGCGTCCTTCCTGGAGGCGCTGGCCGAGGGCAGGGCGCCGCGCGCCGTGTGGACGGCACTGCCCGGCACGGACGCCGGCGGGCCGTCGTGGCCGCACGCCATCGCGGCCGCCGCGCGGGCGACCCTCGACGGCGGCCGGGGCGTCGTCGTGGCGGTGCCCGACGGCAAGGACGTGGCGCTGGTGACCGCGGCCCTGGGCGAGACGCCGCACGTGGCGATCACGGCGGACCTCGGGCCCGCCGAGCGCTACCGGCGCTGGCTCAAGGCGCTGCGCGGCGAGGTCGGGATCGTGGTGGGCAACCGCCCCGCGGCCTACGCGCCGGTGGCCCGGCTGGGGCTGGCGGTCGTGTGGGACGACGGCGACGACCTGCACGCCGAGCGCCACGCGCCCTATCCGCACACCCGGGAGGTGCTCGGCCTGCGCGCCCACCAGGCCGGTGCGGGCCTGCTGGTCGGCGGCTACGCGCGTACGGCGGAGGCCACGGCGCTCGTCGAGACGGGCTGGGCCGCCCCGCTCGTCCCGGACCGGGCGGCCGTCAGGGCACGGGCGCCCAGGGTGCGCCCGGCGGGCGACGACGCGGAGCTGGCCCGCGACCAGGCGGCCAGGGCCGCCCGCCTGCCCAGCGTCGCCTGGCGGGCGCTGCGGGAGGGGCTGGAGCACGGGCCGGTGCTCGTCCAGGTGCCGCGCAGGGGTTACCTGCCCGCGCTGGCGTGCCGGCACTGCCGCGCCCCGGCGCGCTGCTCCGGGCTGCCACCGGCGCGCCCGGCCCCGCCGCCGGATGCCGCCCCGGGAGGCGCGGCGGCGCGCGGCGGCGACGCGCGGGGCCGTGACGGGACGGGACCCGGCCGCGGACCGGGTGTCCTCCCGGCCGTCCGCGGCGCCGAGGTCCGCACCGATGCCCACGGCGCCGGAGCCGGGACGGGCCCGGCGGGCGGCAGGGCGAGGATGCTCGCGGAGCCGGTGCCGGCGGAGTCCCCGGCCACGGGACCGGTCTGCTCGGGCCCGCTCGCGCTGCGCGGCGGGCACGCCGTGCCGTACTGCCGCTGGTGCGGCCGGATCGCGGGCGACTGGCGCTGCCCGTCGTGCGGCGGAACCGGCGTACGGGCCGTCATCGTCGGCGCGCGGCGCACCGCCGAGGAGCTGGGCCGGGCCTTCCCGTCGGTCGCCGTCCGCACCAGCGGGCGCGACGGCGTGCTCGCGACGGTGAGCGGCGCCCCGGCGCTGGTGGTGGCGACGCCCGGGGCCGAGCCCGTGCCGGACGGCGGCTACGCGGCCGCGGTGCTGCTCGACGGATGGGCGCTGCTGGGCCGCCCCGACCTGCGGGCGGCCGAGGAGGCGCTGCGCCGCTGGACCAACGCCGCCGCCCTGCTGCGGCCGGCGGGGGAGCTGGTGGTCCTGGCCGACGCCGCGGTGCCCGCCGTCCAGGCCCTGCTGCGCTGGGATCCCGTCACCTTCTCCGAACGCGAGCTCGACGAGCGGGCCGAGCTGGGCTTTCCCCCGGCCGTGCGGATGGCGACGCTGACGGGGCCGGCGGCGGCGATCAGGGAGACGCTCGCGGACGCCGTGCTGCCGCCGGGAGCGCAGATCCTGGGGCCGGTGCCGGTGGAGGGCGGGCCGGAGCGGGCCATGGTCCGGGTGCCGCGTCACCTCGGATCCGCACTGGCCCGCGCGCTCAAAGGCGCCTCCGGTGTGCGCTCCGCGCGCAAGGCGCCGGACGTGGTACGTGTGAACATTGATCCTCTCGACCTCATCTGACCGATTCGCCTCGCACTAAGCGAGCCGTTAGCGTGCCTGTGTGTCGATCGAATGGGTGAACCGGGCCATCGACGGCCTCCGCGCCTGGGGGCGCGAGCGGAACGTCGAGGTCGACGTCGACGAGGTACGTCTGCTGTGCGACTACGCCAGCGACTACCTAGAGGTGAACGAACTGGGTGATTTCCGGCCGGGCACCTTCGAGGAGCTCCTGCTGGAGATCTATCCGCGCAAGGTCATCGCGCCACCGGAGAGCGCGCCGGAGACGGTCGCCGCGGCGCGGACACTGGTCGAGTTCCTGCTGGACACGGGCGAGATCGGCAGCAAGACGGCCGTCCGCATGCGGGAGACCATCGACCGCATCGAGCCGGAGATGCCGCGAGCGCTCGCCGACACGTCCAAGTTCGGCATGGCCAAGAGCCTGTTCAGCGCCATCGGGCCCGACTCGCTGGAGCTCGACGCGGCCCAGGGCGCGTCCGCCGAGGGCGCCGCGGACGGCGGCGAGTGCGACTGCCCCGGATGCGCGCCCCTGCCGCCCGTACGGCTCGCGCCGCGCGAGGAGGTGGCGCGCGCCGTCCGCGAGGTGCCGCTGCTGCGCGACGCCCACCGGGTGGTGGGGTGGCTGGTGGAGGGCGGCCGGACGGTGACGACGCGCCGGTCCCTGCGGGTCAGGGACGCGCGCGCGTGCACGGCCGAGCTCGGCGTCGAGCGTCCCGAGCCGGCCTGGCGTCTCGCGCTCGACCTGGGCCTCGCCCGGCTCGACGGCACGGCCGTCGCGACCGGCGAGGTGTTCCGCGAGCTGAGCTCCCGCGGGGAGGAGGAGCTGCTCGGCCTGTGGCGGGAAACGCTGGAGTTCCTCGTCGAAAGATGCGGGTCGTTCACCGGGGAGGCGGTGGTGGACGAGGGGATGTCCCAGATCCACGACCTGCTCTACCGGCTGCAGTCGCCCGTCCCGGTGGACGCGCTCGCCGACTACCTGCGCGAGGTGGCCGCCGGGCGGCCGGTGGGCAGGCTCGACGAGGCGCTGAGCGCTCTGGCGTACGCGGGAACGGTCCAGCCCACCGAGGACGGCCTGGCCCTGACCCCGCACGCGCTGTGGGGCCTGCGCGAGCTGTACGCCGGCATGGGCCTGGACGCCCCGCTCGCGCCGGCCCCGGCCGAGGGGGACGCGAGCGGATTGATCGCCGGCCTCATCGGCGACGGCACGGCGGACGAGGCGGCCGAGCGGGACATCGCCGAGTGGCTGTCGCGGCGTACCCCCGAGCAGGCGGCGGCGGAGCTGCTGGCCGCCGTGGCCGGAGCCCCGGCGGAGGTGCGCGGGGTCGCGGTGACCATCGTGGACCGGCTGGGCGTGGAGGCGGCGGCGGTCGTGCGGTCCTACCTGGACGACGCCGAGCTCCGCCCGCACGCCATCCACTGGCTGTCCTCGCGCGGCCTCGACGCGCCCGCGCTCACCCCCGAGGAGGTCCTGTGGGTGAGCGTCGACATGCTCGCGCTGGCGCTGCCCGCCGCCGAGGCCGACCCGGAGGGCTTCGCGGAGAACATCGCGGCCTCGGGCCCGCCCGCGCACCTGATCGAGGACATGTGGCGGGTGGACCATCCCGACGTGGTCGAGGTTCTCGAACTGCTCGGCAGCACGCTGGCGGACCAGGCGGCGGCCAAGGCCGCCCGGAAAGCGGCTTTCAAGGCTCGTTCGCGGGGCATCAGGTGACTGCTGTGCAGTAAGTTGCTGGAATGGCCGACAGCGACGTGCTCACCTTCCCGCCGGTCGACATCGTCCCAGACGAGCAGCTCGTCCACGTGGTGCGGGAGGTCCCGCTCGTGCGGGACGCCCGCCGCCTCGCCGAGTGGGTCGGCGGCCGCTGCGACGCCTCCGCGCGGGGCGTCTGCGAGGTGACCGAGCAGGGGATGCCGCACCCGGCCGAGGCCGAGACGGCGATCGCCGAGCTGGGCCTGGAGGCCGCCAGGCTGCGCCTGCTGTGGGTGGTCGCGGTCAACGGCCGTCTGGTGGAGGTCACCCGGCAGGGCGCGCGCCCCGGGCCCGGCGTGCCCGATCCGATGGAGTTCTGGGACGGCGTGGTCATGGACGTGCTCGACCGGACCGAGGAGGGCCTGACCGGGTCGGCCGTCATCGACGAGCACCTGACCGAGATCCTCGCGACGATCTACTCGGTGCGTGAGGGGATGCCGCTCGCGGCCCTGGCCGGCGGCATCCTTCAGGCCCACGAGGTGGGCTGCGAGGCGCGGCCGGCGGATCTGCGGCGGCTGCGGATGACGCTGCCGGGGGAGCTGGCGGCGGCCATGGCGCTGCTGGAGTACTGCGGGCTGATCGAGCTGACCGGCGAGCTGGTCCGGCTCACCCAGCCGGGCGTGTGGGCCGTACGCCGGGACCTGCTCAGGGAGGGCCACGACGCGCCGTCTCTGGGAGAGGTGGCCGCGCTCGCCGAGCTGGGGGCCGCCGAGCTCATCGACGCCATGCTGACCGGCCGGGCCTCGGCCAGCGCCGCCACGCTCTGGCTGGAGCGCCGGGTGCCGGAGGACGCGGCGCGCGAGCTCATCAAGATCGCCGCGTCCGGCAACGCCGCCCAGCGCGGCACCGCGGGGACCGTGCTGGAGGAGCTGGGCCCGGAGGCCGAGCAGGCCGTACGGGAGGCTCTGGACGAGCCGATGATGTGGCGTTACGCCGCGGCCTGGCTGGGCGTGCGCGACCTGGACGCGCCGGCCCTCGGCGAGGGCGACGGCGCCTGGGTCGCGGTGGACACCCTCGCCGCCCTTCTCTACATCGGCGCCCCGGTCGACTCGGTGGCCCACTTCGACCTCCTCGGGGAGGACCTGCTCACGCTGGTGCCCGAGATGGGCCGCGCCGATCATCCCGATGCCCTGGCCGTGCTGGAGATGCTCGGCAGGCACCACCCCGATCCGCTGATCGCGAAGACCGCCAGGAAGACGGCGATGAAGGTGCGCTCACGCCCGTAGACTGAGGTGATCCTCCTCGTGTACGTGACGTGAACGGAGCCGACCCTTGGCCATTCAGCCGATCCGCCTGTTCGGCGACCCGGTGCTGCGCACCCCGGCCGAGCCGGTGGTCGACTTCGACAAGGAACTGCGCAAGCTCGTCAAGGACCTGACCGACACGATGATGGACGCGCCGGGCGCCGGCCTGGCCGCGCCGCAGATCGGCGTCGGCCTTCGCGTGTTCACTTACTACGTGGACGAGCAGCTCGGGCATCTCATCAACCCCGATCTCGACCTCGGCGGCGAGATCGACGAGGAGGGCGAGGAGGGCTGCCTGTCCTTCCCCGGCCTGACCTTCCCGACGCCCCGCGCGATCAGGGCGGTGGCCAAGGGCTTCAACATGTACGGCGAGCCGGTGACGCTCGAGGGCACCGACCTCATGGCGCGCTGCTTCCAGCACGAGACCGACCACCTCGACGGCGTGCTGTTCATCGACCGGCTGGACCCCAAGCAGCGCAAGCTCGCCATGAAGGCGATCCGCGAGGCCGAGTGGAGCGGCCTGTCGGCGCCGGTGGTGAAGATCTCCCCGCACGCGACGCAGGGGAGGGCGCTGTAGTGCGCCTGGTCTTCGCCGGCACCCCCGACACCGCGCTTCCGTCGCTGCGTGCGCTGCTGGACTCGCCCCGCCACGAGGTGGCGGCCGTGGTGACCCGGCCGGACGCGCAATCCGGCCGGGGGCGCAAGGTCCACCCCAGCCCCGTGGCCCAGCTCGCGGAGGAGTCGGGCATCGAGGTGCTCAAACCGGCCAAGGCCGGGGACCCGGAGTTCCTCGGCCGGCTGAGGGAGATCGGCCCCGACTGCTGCCCGGTCGTCGCGTACGGCGCCCTGCTGCCGCAGGCGGCGCTCGACATCCCCCCGCAGGGGTGGATCAACCTGCATTTCTCGGTGCTTCCGGCCTGGCGCGGCGCGGCGCCCGTGCAGCACGCCGTGCTGCACGGAGACGACGTCACCGGCGCCTCGACCTTCCGCATCGTGAAGGAGCTGGACGCGGGGCCGGTCTTCGGCGTGCTCACCGAGCCGATCCGCTCCGACGACACCAGCGGCGCGCTGCTGGCCCGGCTCGCGGAGGCCGGAGCGGGCCTGCTGCTGGCCACGCTCGACGGCGTCGAGGACGGCACGCTGGAGGCGCGTCCGCAGCCCGCCGACGGCGTCAGCCTGGCCCCCAAGATCACGGTCGAGGACGCCAGGATCGACTGGGCCGCGCCCGCCATGCGGGTGGACCGGCTGGTGCGGGCCTGCACGCCGGGTCCCGGCGCGTGGGCCGAGTTCCGCGGCCAACGGGTCAAGATCGGCCCGGTGCGGCTCGCGCCCGACGCCGGCAAGCTCGCGCCCGGGGAGATCGCGGCCACGCGGAAGACCGTCCTCGTCGGGACCGGCACCCACCCCGTCGAGCTCGGCGAGGTGCAGCCGCAGGGCAAGCGGCAGATGACGGCGGCCGAGTGGGGCCGCGGCGTCCGGTTCGCGGACGGTGAGACCCTGGTCTGAAGGACCGTCCCGCGGGGCTCGGCCCCGCGCCGGAAGGGCGCGTGCGCGGGGACGGCGGCGGCGGAGTGAAGGCCGCCAAGCCGGAGACGGCGGACCAGTGGCGGCGGATCGGCGATTGACAGGGTCGAAGGTGGCAGGGTCGAAGGTGACACCGTGAAGCAGGGCAGAGGTCAGGGCGGCGGCGCGCGGCGCGGCCAGGGCGGCGGCCAGAGCGGCCAGGGCGGAGGCGGCGGGCAGGTCCGTCCCGGGCACGGCGGCAGGGCGGGCCACGGCGGGCCGTCCGCGCACGCGGCGAAGGCCGGGCAGCGGCAGGGCCGCGGACGCCCGCCCCGCGACGAGGCGCGCAACGCCGCCTACGACCTGATGCGGGCCGTCGACGAGCGCGACGCGTACGCCAACCTGCTCATGCCGACGCTGCTGCGGCAGCGGCGGCTCACCGGCCGCGACGCGGCCCTCGCCACCGAACTCGCCTACGGCACGCTGCGCGGCCTCGGGACCTACGACGAAATCATCGCCGCGTGCAGCGACCGGCCGCCGGAGGAGGTGGACCCGCCGCTGCTCGACGCGGTGCGCCTCGGCGTCCACCAGCTTCTGCGCACGCGGATCCCGCCGCACGCGGCGGTCAGCGCCACGATCGACCTCGTACGGCTGCGGGTGGGGGCCGGGCCCTCCCGCTACGCCAACGCCGTGCTGCGCAAGGTGGCGGGCCGCACGCTGGAGCAGTGGCTGGAGATCGTCGCTCCGCCGCGCGCGCAGGATCCGGTGGGCAACCTGTCGGTCACCTACAGCCACCCACGCTGGATCGTCTCCGCCCTGCGGGACGCGGTCGGCGGGGACCCGGACGAGACGGCCGCGCTGCTCGAGGCCGACAACGAGCGGCCCCGGGTGGCGCTGGTGGCGCGGCCCGGGCGGGCCACGGTGGAGGAGCTGGTCGAGGCCGGGGCCGAGCGGGCCGCCTACTCGCCGTACGCCGCGTATCTGCCGGAGGGCGACCCGGGCGCCATTGCGGCGGTGGGGGAGGCGCGCGCCGCGGTGCAGGACGAGGCCAGCCAGCTCGTCGCGCTCGCGCTGACCCGCGTGCCGCTCGACCGCGACGCCACGTGGCTGGACATGTGCGCGGGCCCCGGCGGGAAGGCCGGGCTGCTCGACGCGGTGGCGACGCGGCAGGGCGCCCGGCTGCTCGGCGCCGACGTGCAGTATCACCGCGCCCGGCTGGTGTGGGGCACCACCCGTGAGGCGAGAGTGATCACGGCCGACGGCACCCGGCCCGCCTGGCGGCCCGGCGCGTTCGACCGGGTGATGCTCGACGCGCCCTGCACCGGGCTCGGCGCCCTGCGCAGGCGGCCGGAGGCGCGGTGGCGGCGCGACCCCCGCAGCATCCCCGAGCTCACCGCGTTGCAGCGGCGGCTGCTGGACTCGGCGCTCGAGGCCGTCCGGCCGGGCGGCGTGGTGGCGTACGTGACCTGCTCGCCGCACCTGGCCGAGACCCGGGCCGTGGTGGAGGACGTGCGCGACCGCGCCGAGGTGCTGGACGCGCGCGCGTTCCTGCCGGAGGTGCCCGGCCTCGGCGACGGGCCGTACGCGCAGTTCTGGCCGCATCGGCACGGCACGGACGCGATGTTCCTGGCGCTGCTGCGCCGTCCCTAGCGGGCGCCGCCGGCACCGGTCGTGACTCTTCGGAGGCCGTGAACACCACGGCCTCCTTCTCGCCCGAGATGACGTCCGCGCCCGGCGAACGGTCCTGCCCGTGGCGGCGGATTTCGCCCGCGGCGGGATTTTCGCGGCCGTTCCCGGGGTGCTGAGGGATCTTGGTTGGTAACGTTCGGGCCGTGCCGCCGTCCGGCGGCGCCCTTGTGAGCATGAGGCAGGCCCATGACCACGACCGACTTCGACCGCGCCCGGCTGACCAGCCCGCCGCGCATCCGCTCGCTGCGCCTGGGCGAGCTCACGGTCAGCTTCGTCCCGGACGGGGCGGGGCGCCTGAAGCGCGGATGGCTGCCCGCCGCCACCGCCGCCGACTGGGAGTCCCACCACGACTATCTCGACGAGGACGGCTTCCTGACCGGAGGCTTCGGCGCGCTGCTGGTGGAGCGGGGCGACCGGGCGCTGCTCATCGACACCGGTCTTGGGCCCGCCTCCCTCCCCGACGACCCCGACAACCCGCTGATGGGCAGCCTGTCCGGCGGTGAACTGCTCGGCAACCTGCGGCGGCTGGGCCGCGAGCCGGGCCAGATCGAGGCCGTCGCCATCACCCACCTGCACATCGACCACCTGGGCTGGTCCTGGAGCGCCGCCCCCGGCGCAGGCGCCCCGCCGTTCGCGCACGCCCCCCACCTCGTCGCGGCGCCCGAATGGGAGCGGCGCGATCTGGCCGCCCATGCCGGGGTGACCGAGGACCGGCTGGCCGCCTTCGCCTCCCGCGTCCGCACGGTCGACGACGGCGAGGAGATCTTCCCCGGCGTCCGGGCGTCGTTCGCCACCGGCCACACCGTCGGCCACACCACCTACGTCATCACCGGCGGCGACCAGAGGCTCATCGCCTTCGGCGACGCTCTCCACTCGCCGGTCCAGGTCATCCATCCCGAGTGGTCCTGCGCGATCGACCACGACCCCGCGGAATCGGCGGAGCGCCGCCGCCGCCTGATCGAGGAGCTGAGCCGTCCCGGCACCATCGGCTACGGCGGCCACTTCGCCGACGTCGTCTTCGGCCGGGCCGAGCGCCGCGCCGACGGCCGGTTCACCTGGGTTCCCGTCGCCTGACCGTTTCCCGGCGCCGGGGTGGGGCGGGCGGGACGCCCGGGCGAAATAGACTGCAGGGACTATGGCCGTTCAGATCTCGCCCAGCATCCTGTCCGCTGACTTCGCCCGCCTCGCCGACGAGGCCGCACGGGTGGAGAACGTCGCCGACTGGCTCCACGTCGACGTGATGGACTACCAGTTCGTGCCCAACCTCACGCTCGGACTGCCGGTCGTCGAGTCGCTGCTGAAGACCACCTCGACGCCGATCGACTGTCACCTGATGATCCAGGACCCGGACCGGTGGGCGCCGGACTACGCGGAGGCGGGAGCGGCGAGCGTCACGATCCACGCCGAGGCGGCCAAGGCCGCCGTGCGTACGCTGCGGGCGATCCGCGCCGCCGGGGCGAGGGCCGGTCTGGCGCTGAACCCGGCGACCGCCGTCGAGGGATACGAGGACCTGCTGCCCGAGATCGACATGCTGCTCGTCATGACCGTCGAGCCGGGCTTCGGAGGGCAGCGCTTCCTCGACATCGTGCTGCCCAAGGTGTCCCGGGCGAGGGCGCTGATCGACAAGCACGGCGGCGAGGTGTGGCTCCAGGTCGACGGCGGCGTCTCCACGGAGACGATCGAGCGCTGCGCCGAGGCCGGGGCCGACGTGTTCGTGGCGGGCAACGCCGTCTACGGCGCCGACGACCCCGCCCGCGCCGTCGCGGAGCTCAGGAGCCTGGCCGGGCGGGCCACCCCGCCCGCCTGACCACCCCCACCCAGGTGGTGATCTTGTAGTTTGTCGCAGAGACATGGCTTGACCTGCGCATCGCCGGTCCGTGATGTTGCAGTAATTCGCTACTTCATGCCCTGAGCAGGAAGAATGCCAGCCGTGATCTTGCAATCGTCTCACCAGTGCAAGATCACGGCTGGCGAGAGCGGAGGCCGGCCGGAATCGCCGGACGTGTTTGCATGATCGCGAATCATGTTCGCCGAGGTCGTAGCGGTGCGTTGCGACCTATTGCAAGATCACGATGAGCGGAGGCCGAGCTCGGAGGGGCCTCCTGCGACTAACTGCAAGATCAGGCGGAGGGGTCAGGCGAGGGCGGGGTCCAGCACGACGTCCTCGCCCTGTGTGGTGGGCGCCTCCGGGAAGTGGCAGGCGGTCAGGTGACCCTCGCGGTTGCCGCTGAGCCGCACCAGGGGCGGCACCTCGGTGGCGCACTTGTCCTGCGCCTTCCAGCATCGGGTGCGGAACCGGCAGCCGGACGGCGGATTGATCGGCGAGGGCACGTCGCCGGCCAGGCGGATGCGCTCGCGCGGCTCGCTCGACACGTCCGGATCGGGCACGGCCGACAGCAGGGCGTGCGTGTACGGATGCCGTGGCCGCTCGTAGATCGACTGGCGGTCGCCCACCTCGACGATCTTGCCGAGGTACATGACCGCGACCCGCTGGGAGAAGTGCCGTACGACGGCCAGGTCGTGCGCGATGAACAGGAACGCGATGCCGAGGTCGCGCTGCAGTTCCTGCAGCAGGTTCACCACCTGCGCCTGGATGGAGACGTCCAGCGCCGACACCGGCTCGTCGGCGATGATGAGCTTGGGGTCGAGCGCCAGGGCGCGGGCGACCCCGATGCGCTGCCGCTGGCCCCCGGAGAACTCGTGCGGGAAGCGGTTGTAGTGCTCGGGGTTGAGACCGACGATCTCCAACAGCTCCTGGACCCGCTTCTTGCGCCCGCCGGGCGGGTCGATGTCGTTGACCTCCATGGGCCCGCGGATGATCGTGCCCACGGTCTGGCGCGGGTTCAGCGAGCTGTAGGGGTCCTGGAAGATCATCTGGATCTCGGGCCGGATCGGCTTGAGCTGCCTGCGGGAGCTGTGGCTGATGTCCTGCCCCCGATACAGGATCTGGCCGGAGGTGGGTTCGAGCAGGCGCGCCGCCAGGCGGCCCGTCGTCGACTTGCCGCAGCCCGACTCGCCGACCAGGCCCACGGTCTCGCCCGCGCCGACCGCGAGGTCGATGCCGTCGACGGCGTGCACGGCCCCGACCTGACGCTTGATCAGCGTGCCACCGCGTACGGGGAAGTGCTTGACCAGCCCCTTGAGCTCCAGCAGCGTCTCGTTCATGCGTCGTCCCCGGTCTGCGCGGTGTCCTTGTTCTGCACGGATTCCCCGGCCTGCGCGGCGTCATCGGCATTCGCTGTGCCGTTGGCCCGCGCGATGCGGAGCTCCCTCTTCTGTCCGAGGGTGAGGTAGCAGGCGTCCCCGTGCCCGCTCTCCGGCGAAAGGGACGGCCGCTGGTTGAAGCACAACTCCGGCCCGGCGAGCCGCGGGTAGTCGCAGCGCGGATGGAACGGGCAGCCGGACGGCGGGTTGAGCAGGCTCGGGGGAGTGCCGCGCACCGGCATCAGCGGCACGTCCACCGACGAGTTCAGACGCGGCATGGACGACAGCAGCCCCCACGTGTACGGGTGCTGCGGCTCGCGCAGCACCTCGCGCACGGTGCCGCGCTCGGCCGCCCGCCCCGCGTACATCACCAGGACGTTGTCGGCGGTGTTGGCCACCACGCCAAGGTCGTGGGTGATCAGGATGATCGACGTGCCGAACTGCTGCTGGAGCTCCTTGAGCAGGTCGAGGATCTGCGCCTGCACCGTCACGTCGAGCGCGGTCGTCGGCTCGTCGGCGATGAGCAGATCGGGGTCGCACACCAGCGCCATCGCGATCATCGCGCGCTGCCGCATACCGCCGGAGAACTCGTGCGGGTAGCTGTCGACGCGGCGCTCCGGCTGGGGGATGCCCACGCGGCGGAGCATCTCGATCGCCCGCTCGCGGGCGTCCTTCTTGCTCGCGCCCTTGTGCTTGCGGTAGACCTCGCCGATCTGCCGGCCGATCGTGTGGAACGGCGACAGCGCGGTCAGCGGATCCTGGAAGATCATCGCGACGCGGTTGCCGCGGAGCTTCTCCATCGTGCCCTGACCCGCCGAAAGCAGTTCCTCGCCCTCCAGCCAGATCTCGCCGCCGATCTTGGTGTGGGCGGGATCGTGCAGGCCGAGGATGGCGAGGTTGGTCACCGACTTGCCCGATCCGGACTCGCCGACGATGCCGAGCGTGGTGCCCTTCTCCAGATCGAAGGACAGGCCGTCGACGGCGTGGACGATGCCGTCCTCGGTGCTGAACTCGACGCTCAGATCGCGGACGGACAGGAACGGCCCGGGGCCGCGCGAGGTCTCCGGCTCGCCGCTCCACGACACGGTGGTCACTTGCTGCTCCAGTTCCAGGTTCGACTAGGTGGGGCGGGGCTCAGCCCAGGCGGACCCGCGGATCGATGAACGCGTAGAGCACGTCCACGACGATGTTCAGCAGAACGATCGCCGCCGCGCCCACGATGGTCACGCCGAGCAGCATCGGCAGGTCGGTGTTCTGCACCGCCCGTACGGCGAGCTCGCCGATGCCGTGCAGGCTGAACGTCTGCTCGGTGATGATCGCGCCGCCCAGGAGCGTGGCCAGGTCGACGCCGAAGATCGTGACGATCGGGATCATCGCGCCGCGCCAGGCGAAGCGGAAGAAGACCGCACGGTTCGACATGCCCTTGGCGCGCGCCGTGCGCACGTAGTCCTCGGCGAGCTGTTCGACCATCTGCGATCGGGTCATACGCGTGTAGTTGGCGGTGAAGATGATCGACAGCACCACCCACGGCAGCATCAGGTGGGTGAACCACTCCACCGGGCTCTCGGTGATCGGCACGTAGGACGGACGAGGGATCAGCTGCATGGTGTCCACGAGGTAGAACGCCAGCAGCGGCCCCACGAAGTAGATCTGCAGGGAGGCGCCGATGACCGAGGACGCGCTGGCGACCTTGTCGAGCGGCTGCCCGACCTTCCAGGCGGCGATCATGCCGGTGAGGATGCCGAACGCCAGGATGACCACGGACGCGCCGACGGTGAGCGACAGCGTCACCGGGAAGCGGTCGACGATGGCGCCGAAGACGGGCTCCTGGGTGGCGAAGGAGTAGCCGAGGCACGGCGCGGGACACTCGCCGAACTGGACGAACTCACGGCCCACGAAGATGCCCACGAGCCAGTGCCAGTACTGCACGAACAGCGGCTCGTCCATGCCGAGGTTGTGGCGGATCAGCGCCAGCGTCTCGGGCTGGCAGATCTTGCCGCAGAACGCCCGGGCGGGGTCACGCGGGATCGCGTAGAAGAGGTAGAACGTGATCGCGCTGATGATCAGCAGGATCACGAGGGCGCCGGCGACGCGGCGTACCAGAAAGCTGGTCATGATCTCGCACTTGCTCCTGCGGGCGGGCCGGAGGTCCGCCGTCCCCCGTGACGGGGACGGCGGACCTGGTTGCTGCTACTTGACCCAGATGTCGAGCGCCGACTGCTCGCCCTCGATCGGGTCCATCTTCACCCCGCCGAGACCCGAGCCGTACAGGCCGAAGTAGGTCTGGTAGTACTCGGGCACGATCGCGGCCTGCTCCATGATCATCCTGTCGATCGCGGCCCAGGCCTTGCCCGCCTCGGCGGCGTCGGTGATCGCGTTGGCCTTGTCGATGGCCTCGTTGATCTCCGGCACGTTGAGGTGGGTGTAGTTCGGCGCGTTGTCCGCGATCTGGCGGCCGTCGAACTGCGGTTGGATCGCGGTCGAGCCGGTCGGCCAGTCGGCCGCCCAGCCGCCCCAGTAGATGTCGAACTTGTTGTCGACCGGACCGATGGCGTCGTAGTACGTCGTCGGGTTGAGCGGCTTGGCCACCACCTTGAAGCCGGCCTTGGTCAGCGCCTCCTTGATGGCGACGGTGACCTTCTCCTGCGTCGGCGTCTGGTTGTAGGCGTAGACGACGGTCGGGTTCGGGTTGCCCGAGTCGGCCAGCAGCTTCTTGGCCGCCTCGGGGTCGCCCTCGGGCTTGGCCAGCTTGCCGTACAGGTCGAACGCCTCGTAACCGAGGACGGTCGGGCTCATCACGGTCGTGGCGATCTTGCCGGTGTTCACCTCGCCGCCCGAGATCTGCTGGATCTGCTTGGCGGGCCAGGCCGTGATGATCGCCTTGCGGACGTTGACGTCGGTGATCCGCTTGGTGTTGATGTTGTAGAAGGTGGTGAACGGCGTCAGGCCCTGCACCGACCGCTTCATCAGTTCGGCGTTGCCCAGCACCTCCTGGACCCGCTCGGCCGCGACCGCGTTGTGGAAGGTGAACGCGTTCTTGTCGTTGCCGGTGTCGGCCATGAAGCGCTCGGTGGTCTGCTGCGCCTGGACCCCGAACTCCATGTGGAACTTGTCCGGGTAGGCGTGCCGGATCGGGTCGGTCTTCGGGTCCCAGTGCTCGTTGCGCTCCAGGTCCATCGACTTGTCCGTGATGTGGCTCACGATCTTGTACGGACCGGACGAGAACGGCTGCTTGTCGTACTTCTGCTTGGTGTCGTGCGCCTTGGGCACGGCGCCGTAGCCGGTCATGGCCACGGTGAAGTTGAAGTCCGGGTGCTCCCCGTTGAGGTGGAAGACCACCGTCTTGTCGTCCGGCGTCTCGATCGTGTCGAGCTCCTTGCCGTCGTACGGACCCTTGTACTGGTCGCGGAACGGCTTGTTCGGGTCGGGGACCAGCCAGGTCTCGGCGTAGTCGGGGCCCTCGGTGATGAAGTCGGCGAACAGGCGCTCGAAGCTGTACTTGATGTCAGCGGAGGTGATCGGCGCGCCGTCCTGCCACTTCAGGCCGTCCTTGAGCGTGAACTTCCACGTCTTGCCGCCGTCGTCGGTGGTGCCGGTGTCCGTCGCCAGGTCGCCGACGAGCTTGATGTTGCCCGACTCGTCGTGCTTGTACGCCGTCAGCGTCCGGGTGAACAGCTTGGACACCGAGGAGTTGTAGTTCACGTAGACGCGGCCCGGGTCCAGGTGGCTGAAGTCGTCACGGTCGATCATGTAGACCGTGCCGCCGGACTTGGCGCCCTGGATCTCCGGGGCGGGGCCCGTGGAGTCCTGGGGCGTGCCGACCGTGATCGCGCTGACCGCCTTGTTCTCGAGCGGCTTCTGGGAGGTGCTCGCGGCGCCCTGGGGCGCCCCGCCGCCACCGCCCTTGGCGCAGCCGGCGAGGGCGAGCGCACCCGCCGCGAGCACGGCCGTCATCGAGGCGATCCGCCTGCTATGCGATCTCATATGGTCCTTCCTATGGGGGAGAGCGCGTGTGGTCAGCGCTTGGTCTTGGGGTCGAAGGCGTCGCGGATGGAGTCCCCGAGCAGGTTGAAGGCGACGACGAAGATCAGCATCGACACGCCCGGGAAGATCAGGTACGTCACGTCGGAGTGGTAGACGTTGGCGCCCACCTGGAACATCCGGCCCCAGTCGGGGGTGGGCTCGGTCATGCCGACGCCCAGGAAGCCGAGGCCGGCCTCGGCGCCCACGTACAGCGGCAGCGCGAGGGTGGCCTGGATGATGATCGGCGTCCAGAGATTGGGCAGCAGTTCCTTGAAGATGACGCGCCCCGGCGAGGCGCCCGTGACGCGGGCGGCCTCGACGAACTCGCGGGTCCGCAGCGACAGCACCTGGGCGCGTAGCAGCCGGGCGATCGTGGCCCAGCCGAGGACGGTCAGGACGACGCAGATCGACACGTACCGGAGCCAGACCGGCGTCTCCTCCTCCGGCAGCACGATCGCGGCCTCGACGACCGGAAGGAAGACGATCAGGAAGAGCTGCGAGGGGAAGGCCAGCAGCGTGTCGATGACACGGCCGATCACGTAGTCGGTCTTGCCGCCGAGGTAGCCCGAGGTGATGCCCATGACGACGCCGATGATCGTGGTGATCACGGTCACGATGACCGCGATGCTCAGCGATGTGCGGATGCCGTACACGAGCTGCATGAACACGTCGCGGCCCAGGCCCGGCTCCAGGCCGAACCAGAACTCGCCGCTCATGCCGCCGTTCGGGGCGACGGGATAGCCGTACTCATTGAGCAGGCCCGGCTGGTTCTGCCCATATGTCGTGTACGGGTCCTTGCCGTACAGGGCGGAGATCACGGGCGCCAGGAGCGCGATCAGGAAGAACGCGAGCACGATGATCGCCGAGACCACGCCGGTCTTGTCGCGCCGGAACCGGCGCCACATGAGCTGACCGGGCGAACGGCCGACGATGGCGGGACCGGACTCGGACGACGCCGTCGTCTCCACGGAGTCCGCGGCGGCGTCGTCGGTCGTGGTCGAGGAGGGGAACGTCATGGTGCGGTGCTCCCGGATGGACCATTAACGATCGGAAGAGATCCGACTATAGGGAACCCTGGCAACTAATTTTGCGCGGGTCAATCACTTGGGGCGGGCAGTTCGCCACTTGCTTGCTTCGTTGTGCAAAGTAAATCACCTTGTGTCCTGCGACCGCATTGACCTCGGTATATGCGGCGCGAGAGACTGCTTATTACATAAATGCTGTTGTGTCACAACTTTGTGACACAACCCGCACATGCCTGAGACTGAGCGCTCCCGATAAGCGTGTGCCGCAGATCACCGCAATCCCGCGCTAGGGCAACGAGCCGGGCATCGCTACACTGGCGGGTAGCAGAGCAGCGTGCTCCGGGGTCGGTGTAATTCCGAACCGGCGGTGACACCCCTGCCCCCAGGGGTGACAGTCCGCGACCCGGCCGAAGCCATCGGCCGGTGGACCTGGTGAGATTCCAGGACCGACGGTGAAAGTCCGGATGGGAGGAAGCGCGCGAACGGGCGGCCGTGGTGCCGCCGGGCGGCCGTACGGCCGCGCCGGCAGCGATGCCGCCCGTGCGGGTGATGCGAGATCGCATCCCCGACCATCCCCGGGGCCCGCCGTGAACAACGGCGAGAGGAAGACCGGGGTGACCTCAGGGGACATCCTTCACATGCGGCGCGCCATCGCGCTCGCCGCCCGGGGCCTGGGCGGCACCAGCCCCAATCCCGTCGTCGGCTGCGTGGTCCTCGACTCGTCGGGCGAGATCGCGGGAGAGGGCTTCCACGCCTACGCCGGCGGCCCGCACGCCGAGGTCGTGGCGCTGCGCGAGGCGGGCGGACGGGCCAGGGGCGGCACGGCCTACGTGACCCTGGAGCCCTGCGACCACACCGGCAGGACCGGCCCCTGCACCGCCGCCCTCCTGGAGGCGGGCGTGGCCCGCGTCGTCGTCGCCGTCTCCGACCCCAATCCCAAGGCCGCCGGCGGAGCCGCCACCCTGCGGCGGCACGGCGTCGTGGTGGACGAAGGCGTGCTGACCGCCGAGGCCGAGGAGGTCAACGCCGCCTGGCTGACCTTCGTGCGGGCCGGCAGGCCGTACGTGACCTGGAAGTTCGCCGCCACGGTCGACGGGCGCTCGGCGGCCGAGGACGGCACCAGCCAGTGGATCACCTCGCCGGAGGCCAGGGCCGACGTGCACCTCCTGCGGGCCGCGAGCGACGCCGTCGTCGCCGGCATCGGCACCGTGCTCGCCGACGACCCCCGGCTCACCGCCCGTGTCCCCACCCCGTCGCGCGCGGCGCCCGTGCTGCGCGTGGTCGTGGATCCGGGCGCCCGCACCCCCGCCACGGCCCGCGTGCTCGACGACGAGGCCCCCACGCTGGTCGCCGTGGCCGAGGACGCCGCCGTCCCCGCCCACCTGTCCCGCCACGCCGTACGGCTCCCGCGGGTCCCCGGCGGGATCGACCTGCACGCCCTCCTGGCCGAACTGCACGGCAGGCAGGTCGTGAGCGTGATGGTCGAAGGCGGGCCCACCCTCGCGGGCGCCTTCCTCCGGGAGGGCCTGGTCGACCGGGTCGTCGGCTACCTCGCCCCGGCGCTGCTGGGCGCGGGGCCGGCCGCGCTCGGCGCCGCGGGAGTGTCGACGATCACCGGGATCCACCGGCTGGAGTTCGCCGAGGCGACCCCCGTCGGACCGGACCTCAAGCTGGTCCTGCGTCCGAAGTCCCCTGTGTCTCCGGAACCCACTTTGTCTCCCGAACCCACTGTGCCGCCGAGGTCCTCCGGCCGCACGTCCCCTAAGGAGAGCTGAATGTTCACCGGAATCGTCGAGGAGCTCGGCGAGGTCGTGGCACTCGAGCCGCGGGGCGACTCCGCGCGCCTCACGGTGCGCGGCGCGGTCGTCACCGGCGACGCCCGGCACGGCGACTCGATCGCCGTCAACGGTGTCTGCCTCACGGTGGCCGAGGTCGGAGGGGACTCCTTCACCGCCGACGTGATGAGGGAGACCCTCGACCGGTCCTCGCTCGGCGCCCTGCGCCCCGGCGCGCGGGTCAACCTGGAGCGGGCCGTACGGGCCGACCAGCGCCTCGGCGGGCACATCGTGCAGGGCCACGTGGACGGGACCGGGGAGGTGCTGTCGCGCGAGCCCGGGGAGCACTGGGAGATCGTACGGGTCTCGCTGCCCGCGGACCTCGCCCGGTACGTCGTGGAGAAGGGCTCGATCGCGGTGGACGGCGTCAGCCTCACCGTGGCCGGTGTGACGGAGGACTCCTTCGCCGTCAGCCTGATCCCCACCACCCTCGGGCTCACCACGCTGGGCCGCAAGCAGCCCGGCGAGCCGGTCAACCTCGAGGTAGACGTGATCGCCAAGTACGTCGAGAAGCTCACCCAGGGGGTGCGGGCATGAGCTGGGCGGACGCGGCGGCGTTCCACGTCTTCGGCAAGCCCGTGCTGTGGACCGACCTGGTGGGCAACGTGTGCGCGCTCGGCACGGTCTGGCTCGCGATCAGGAGAACGATCTGGACCTGGCCGGTGCAGCTGCTCGGGTCGGTGCTGCTGTTCGTGGCGTCGGTCGGCGCGCACATCACCGGCAACGCGCTCAAGCAGGCGTTGTTCGGCATCCTGGCCGTCTACGGCTGGGTGAAGTGGTCGCGCGGCACCCGCGGCGGCGCCGAGCTGCCCATCCGCTCGGCACGGCTCAAGGAGCGGGCGGCGCTCGTGGGCGTCATGGCCGCCGGGACGGTCGCGGTCGCCCTGCTGTTCACCTATCTCAACGCGCGGGGCCTGGACATCTCCTGGGCGCCCTGGCCCGACGCGTACATCTTCGTCGGCAGCGCGGTCGCGACGTGGGCGCAGGGCAGGGCCCTGGTCGACTTCTGGATCGTCTGGGTGGCCGTGGACCTCGTCGGCGTGCCGCTGGCGTTCAGCTCCGGGCTGGTGGTCTCCGGCCTGGTCTACGGGGTGTTCTTCGTGATGGTCATGATCGGTTTCCGCGGCTGGCTGCGGCAGTCGCGCGAGTTGCGGGCGGTGGTGGCATGAGTGGGATAAGGCTGGACCCGATCGAACGGGCCGTGAACGACATCCGGGACGGGCGGCCCGTCGTGGTCGTGGACAACGAGAACCGCGAGAACGAGGGCGACCTCATCTTCGCGGCGTCCAAGGCGACGCCGGAGCTGGTCGCCTTCATGATCCGCTACACCAGCGGCGTGATCTGCGTGGGCATGGAGGGCGCCACGCTCGACCGGCTCGGCCTGCCGCTGATGGTGCAGGACAACCGCGAGCGGCTGCGCACGGCGTACACGATCAGTGTGGACGCCAGGGACGGGGTGACGACGGGCATCTCCGCCGCCGACCGGGCCAAGACGATCAGGACGCTGTGCGACTCGGCCACCGAGCCGTACGAGCTGGTCCGGCCGGGGCACATCTTCCCGCTGCGGTACCGCGAGGGCGGCGTGCTGGTGCGGCCCGGGCACACCGAGGCGTCGGTGGACCTGGCCAGGCTCGCCGGGCTCTCCCCGGCCGGCGCGCTCGCCGAGATCGTCAACGACGACGGCACGATGGCCCGCCTGCCCCGCCTGCGCGAGTTCGCCGACGAGCACGACCTCGCGCTGGTGTCGATCGAGCAGCTCATCGAGCACCGCCGCAGGTCCGAGCGGATGGTCACCCGGGTCGCCGAGACGCGCATCCCCAACCGGTACGGCGTCTGGCGCGCGTACGGCTACGCCAGCGCGCTCGACGGCGGCGAGCACGTCGCGCTGGTGTACGGCGACATCGAGGACGGCGAGAACGTGCTCGTCCGGGCGCACTCGGAATGCCTCACCGGCGACGTGCTCGGCTCGCTGCGCTGCGACTGCGGCGTGCAGCTCGACACCGCGATGCGCATGATCGCCGAGGACGGGCGCGGCGTGATCGTGTACCTGCGCGGCCACGAGGGGCGGGGCATCGGCCTGCTGGCCAAGCTGCGGGCCTACAGCCTGCAGGACGACGGCAGCGACACGGTCGACGCGAACCTGGAGCTGGGGCTGCCGGTGGACGCCAGGGAGTTCTCCAACGCCGGGCAGATGCTCGCCGACCTCGGGGTGAAGTCGGTGCGGCTGCTCACCAACAACCCGGCCAAGGTGCGGGGGATGGACGGGTACGGCATCAAGGTCCTCGGCCGCGAGCCCATGCCGGTCGCGATGAACCCGTACAACGAGAGGTACCTGACGGCCAAGCGCGACCGGCTCGGCCACGAGATCTCCGGCGGCGTCCCGCGCGACATCCACGGCGAGCACTTCGGCAGGGAGGCCTCGTGAACGGCCGGACCGGCTCCGACCATGAGGAGGGCGTATGAGTGAGCGCAGCGAGCGAGTCGATAGGCACGGCGCGGTCCGCTCATGCGGCTCCGAGCCGTCAGGCGAGGAGGACGTATGAGTGAGCGCAGCGAGCGAGTCGATAGGCACGGCGCGGTCCGCTCATGCGGCTCCGAGCCGTCAGGCGAGGAGGACGTATGAGCGGCGAGGGACGGCCGGACGCGGGGGCGGTGGAGGCGGGCGGGCTGACCGTCGGCATCGTCGCCGCCCGGTGGCACGAGAAGATCACCGACCAGTTGCTGGCGCGGGCCGAGCGGGCGGCGCGGGACAGCGGCGCGGCCGTGGTCGCGGTCCGGGTGGCCGGGTCGCTGGAGATTCCGGTGGTCGCGCAGGCACTGGCCCGGCGCTGCGACGCCGTCGTCGCGCTCGGGGTGGTGATCCGGGGGGAGACGGCCCACTTCGACTATGTCTGCGACTCGGTGACCGCGGGCCTGACCAGGGTCTCGCTCGACGAGTCGACCCCGGTGGGCAACGGGGTGCTGACCTGTGACACCCTTGATCAAGCGATCGAGCGGTCCGGCGTGCCGGGCAGCAAGGAGGACAAGGGTTACGAGGCGACGATCGCAGCCCTGGAGACCGCGCTCCTCCTGCGCGGCCTCGCCCGCTGACTGGCCCGAACCTCGTAGCCGCAGCGCTCGCATCCGCAGCGCCGAGCCGGGAAGACTTGACTGGTGATCACGCAGCATCCGCCCGCGGCCCCGCCGGCCGGGCACGCCGTACGCCGCCGCGCAGTGCCCACGCGCGGGGGTGGTCATGTCTGAGAGCGCGCCGCCGCTGCCGGTCACCTGGCGGCCCCGCGTCACGACGGTCATCGCGTACGGCCTGGCGGCGGTGATGGTGATCGGGTCGATCTTGATGGCGGTCGGCCTGCCGGAGCAGTTCAAGCTTCCCGACCGGCTGGGCATGGTCGCCTTCGGCGTCGCGGTGGCGTGCGTGCTGCACCTGCTCGGCCGCCTGCGGGTGCGGGCGGACGAGACGGGCATCACGGTGGTGAACGCGCTGCGGGTCCACCGCTTCGAGTGGGCCGAGGTGCTCGACGTCACGATGGCGGAGGGCGACCCCTGGCCCAAGCTGGACCTCGCCGACGGCAACAGCCTGGGCGCGATGGGCATCCAGAGCACCGAGCGGGAACGCTCGCGCCGGGCGGTGGCCCAGCTCACCGCCCTCATCCGCGAACGCGGCGAGGCCCCCGACCGCCCGTGACGGCGGCGGGGGCCCCGGCGGGCCGTCAGGCGCTCAGCCGTACGGGCGCGGGCGCGCCGAGCAGGCCGCGCCGGCGCAGCTCGGGCAGCACGCCCTCGCCGAACCAGAAAGCCTCCTCCAGGTGCGGGTAGCCCGACAGGACGAACTCCTCGACGCCGAGCGAGGCGTACTCCTCGACGAGGTCGGCGACCTCCGCGTGGCTGCCGACGAGCGCGGTGCCGGCGCCGCCGCGCACCAGGCCGACCCCGGCCCAGAGACCCGGGTGGATCTCCAGGTCCCGTACGCTGCCGCCGTGCGAGCCTCCCCGGTAGCCCTCGTGGAGCGCGAGCATCCGCTGCTGCCCGACCGACTCGCTGCGGGACAGGACGGCCCGCGCCGACGCGATGTCCTCGGGGGAGATCTGGTCGAGCAGCCGCTTCGCCTCCGCCCACGCCTCCTTGGACGTGTCCCTCGTGATCACGTGCAGGCGTATGCCGAAGCGCAGCGTGCGGCCCTCGGCGGCGGCCAGCTCGCGCATCCGGTCGAGCTTGGCCGCGACCTGGGACGGCGGCTCGCCCCAGGTGAGGTAGACGTCGACGTGCCGGGCCGCCACCGGGCCCGCGGCGGCCGAGGAACCCCCGAAGTACAGCTCGGGCACCGGGTCGGGACGCTCGGCGACCGTCGCCCCCTCGACCTCGTAGTAGTTCCCCCTGAAGTCGAACGGGCCGTCCCACGCGCCGCGGACGATCGACAGGAACTCATCCGTCCGCGCGTACCGCTCGTCCTTGCCGAGGTGGTCGCCGAACCGCCGCTGCTCGGCCGCCTCCCCGCCGGTCACCACGTTCAGCAGCAGCCGGCCGCCGGAGATCCGCTGGTAGGTGGCGGCCATCTGCGCCGCGAGCGTCGGGGACAGCGCCCCGGGCCGGAACGCGACCAGGAACTTCAGCCGGGTCGTCACCTGGGTCAGCGCCGCGGTGACCAGCCAGGCGTCCTCGCAGTAGGTGCCCGTGGGGGTGAGCACGGCCTCGAACCCGGCCTGTTCCGCCGCGCGGGCCACCTGGGCGAGGTAGTCGATGGTGGGCGGCCGGGACGCGGAGGCCGCCGTCTGCCCGTGCCGGCGCGCCAGGCCGTGCCCGCCGCCGGTGATCGCCCTGCCGTCGCCCGAGGTGGGCAGGAACCAGTGAAATCTCATGGCTGCGCCTTTCCGACGACGTCGTTGAACCGGTCGTCCACGAACTGGGAGAACGTGACGGTGCCCGGGATGAGGCCCCCGGCGGTGAACGCGTCGGCGATCTCCTGCTCGGAGGAGACGACCGAGTCGTCGATCACGACAGGGGTGGCCACGGCGTTGGCGACGGCCGCGTCCGCCACCTCGACCGGCAGGCCGGTCTCCTGCGCCCACACCTTCGCCCACTCGTCCAGGTGGGTCGCGGCCCAGATCCGCGCCTTTGCCAGCCGCGTGAGGAAGTCGCCGACGGCGGCGCGCTTGCCCGCGTCGCCGAGCGCGGCGGGAGCGGCGACCTGGAAGCCCAGGCCGTTGACGACGCCCTCGCCGTCGACCAGCAGCCGGGCCTGGTGCTGGATCCTGGCCTGGGAGGTGAAGGGGTCCCAGATGGCCCAGGCGTCCACGGTGCCGGACGAGAAGGCCGCCAGGGCGTCGGCGGGCTGCAGATACTGCGGCTGGATGTCCGCGAAGGACAGGCCCTCCTTCTTCAGGACCGCCAGCAGGTGGTAGTGGGCCGAGCTGCCCTTCGCCACCGCGATCTTCTTGCCCCTGAGCTGGGCCGTCGAGGTGATCGCGGATCCGGTGGGGACGAGGATCGCCGATCCCTTGGCGCTCTGCCGGTACGCCGCCACGATTTTGATCTTCGAGCCGGAGGCGGCGGCGAAGACGGGCGGGGTGTTGCCCACGCCGCCGATGTCGACGGCCCCGGCGTTGACCGCCTCCAGCAGGGGCGGGCCGGAGGTGAACTGCGACCACGTGATGGCGTACGAGGTGCCGTCGAGCAGCCCCGCGGCCTTGAGGAGGGCCTGCGATCCGGCCTTCTGGTCGCCGACCCGCAGCGTGACGCGGCCGGAGGCCTGTCCGTCCTGCCCACCCGACGCGCCCTGTCCCGTCGAGGCGCAGGCCGTGCCGGCCGTCAGGACGAGCAGCAGCGCGGCGAGGAGTCTCCTGGTCATGCCGGTCCCTCCGGGGTGACGCCCAGCGCGGTCAGCAGTGCCGTGCGCAGGGTGAGCAGGTCGGGGTGGTCGCGGTGCCGGGGGCGCGGGGCGGCGACGGTCCACTCGTGCGCCACGCGCCCGCCGTCGAGGACCAGGATCCGGTCGGCCAGCAGCAGCGCCTCGTCCACGTCGTGGGTCACCAGCAGCACGGCCGGGCCGTGCGCCGCCCACAGGTCCAGCACCAGGCGGTGCACGGTGATCCGGGTCAGCGCGTCGAGCGCGCTGAACGGCTCGTCGAGCAGCAGCAGCCCCGGTTCGCGGACGAGGGCGCGGGCCAGGCTCGCCCGCTGGGCCTCGCCGCCGGACAGCGTCAGCGGCCAGGCCTCCGCCCGCTCGCTCAGGCCCACCTCGGCCAGCGCGGCCTCCGCCCTGCTGACCGGGTCGGGTGCGGTCAGGCCGAGCGTGAGGTTGTCGCGCACCCGCCTCCACGGCACCAGCCGGGGCTCCTGGAAGGCCACGGCCACCGAGCCGTCCACCTCCAGACCACCCTCGATCTCCTCGTCCAGGCCGGCGAGCGCGCGCAGCAGCGTGGACTTGCCCGAGCCGCTGCGGCCGAGGAGCGCGACGAACTCGCCGCGCCCGATCGTCAGGTCGAGGCCGTCGAGCACGGTGCGGTCGCCGAACCGGCGGGTGAGCCCGCGTACGGTGGCCTGCGCCGTGGTTCGCGCCGTGACCTGGGCGCCCGCCGTGACACTCGCGGGGACACTCGCAGGGACGTTCACCGGGACATTCACCGGGGCAGGAACTCGCGGCGCCATGCCAGTGCCCTCCTCTCCAGGAGCCGGACCAGGGCGTCGGTGAGCAGGCCGAGCGCGCTGTAGACCAGCAGGCCGACCACGATCACGTCGGTGCGCAGGAACTCCCGTGCGTCGTTGATCATGTAGCCGAGCCCGGCGTCGGCGTTGACCTGCTCGGCCACGATCAGCGCCAGCCAGGCCACGCCGAGGCTCTGCCGCAGCCCGACGAGCGTCTGGGGGAGCGCGCCGGGCAGCACGATGTGCCGTACGAGCGCGGCCCTGCCGAGCCTGAGCGTCCGGGCGACCTCGGCGAGCTTGCCGTCCACGCCCCGGATTCCCGCGAACGTGTTGAGGTAGAGCGGGAAGGAGACGGCGAGCGCGACCAGCAGCACCTTGGGCGTCTCCCCGATCCCGAACCAGAGGATGAACAGCGGGATCAGCCCGAAGAACGGCAGTGCCCGGAGCATCTGCATGATCGGGTCGACGGCGCTCTCGCCGGCCCGGCTCAGCCCGGCGACCAGCGCGAGGCCGACACCGGCGACCGCTCCGGCGGCGAAGCCGAGCAGCACCCGTTCGAGGGACACCGCGATCGCCGTGGGCAGCGTCCCGGTGCTCACGAGGTCGAGCGCGGTCGAGGCGATCTGCGACGGGGCGGCGAGCAGCCGGGCGGGCAGCAGCCCCGACGCGCTGGCGGCCTGCCACAGCAGCACGACCACGAGAGGGCTGACCCACCTGTGCCACCCCCTCCGAGGGCCGCGGGCCGTGGCGGAGCGGGGGCGGGGCCGGGGATCGGCCCGGACCGCACCCCCGAACTCGCCCTCGAGTTCGGCGACGGACATGAGACACCTCGCAGACGACGAAGGAAGATTCGCCACCAGAGTTGCCTATATTTCCTACCAAGTCAATAGGTTATGTCCCCGGAGTCCGGGCGGCGCGAGCGGCGCGGGCGGCCAGGGCGCGCAGATGCGCCCGCAGCTCCGGAGGCTCGTGCACCTCGAACTCGCAGCCGAGCAGGAGCAGGCGCGACGCGAGCCACTCCAGGGTGTCGGCCGGTCCGCGCAGGCGGCAGCTGTGGTCGTCGATCGGCTCGACGTTCCCCGCGGCGGCACCGAGCCGGTCCGTCACCTGACCGGCCGGAAGGCGCACGGTCGCCACCACCTCGTAGACGGGCGCGGACGAGTGCAGCTTGGCGGCGACGAACGCGGCCGGGTTCTGTTCCGGCGGCACGCGGGCAGGGACCCGTACGCCTGTCGCGTGCGGGTCGCCGATCCGGTCGGCGCGGAAGATACGCCAGTCGTCGCGGTCGTTGTCGTATGCCAGCAGATACCACCGGCGTCCGGCCGTGACCAGGCGGTACGGCTCGGTCAGGCGCCTGGTCTGTTCCAGCTTGGCCAGGGCGCGCACGGACGCCTCCTCGATGCCGTCCACCGGATGCGCGGCGGCCGTGCGCAGGCCGACGGCGATGGCCACCGCCTCCTCGTCGTCGAGCAGCAGCGGCGGCATGGCTGCGCCCGCGGCGAGCCGGTAACCGCCCACCGCGCCCATCGTCGCCTGGACCGGATATCCCAGCTCACGCAGGCGGTCGATGTCGCGGCGGATGGTCCGGGGGCTGACCTCCAGACGCTCGGCCAGCTCGCCTCCCGGCCACTCGCGCGGCGTCTGCAGCAGCGACAGCAGAGCGAGCAACCGCGCGGACATGTCACCCATGGCGCCGAGCATGCCCGGTCATCTAGGACGGGTCATGACCTACATGGCCCCCAGCGTCGATCTCGTCATCGCGACGCGACGGGAGAGACATGAGCACCGAGATCCGCCCAGTCCGTATCGAGATCGCTCCGGCCGACCTGGACGACCTGAACGACCGGCCGGACCGCGCCCGATGGCCCCGTGAGCTGGCCGGCGAGGGATGGAGCCGCGGCGTCCCCGGCGCCTTCCTCCGGGAGCTCGCCCGCCACTGGCGCCGGGAGTACGACTGGCGCGCACAAGAGGCGCGGCTGAACGAGTTCCCGCAGTTCATGACCGAGATCGACGGTCAGGACATCCACTTCCTGCACGTACGCTCGGCCGAGCCCGGCGCCCTGCCGCTCGTCCTCACGCACGGCTGGCCGAACTCGTTCCTGCAGTTCACCGAGCTCATCGGCCGTCTCGCCGACCCCCGTGCGTACGGCGGCGACCCCGCCCGGGCGTTCCACGTCGTGGTGCCCTCCCTGCCGGGCTTCGGCTTCTCCGCGCCGCCGCGCGGAACCGGCTGGACCGCGGCGCGCGTGGCGCGGACCTGGGCGGAGCTGATGCGCCGTCTCGGCTACGAGCGGTACGGCGCGCAGGGCGGGGACTTCGGGGCCTACGTCGCGCCGGAGATGGCCAAGGCGGCGCCGGGCAACGTGGCAGGTGTCTACATCATCAGCGGTCTCGGCTTCCCCACGGAGAAGGACCTCCCGGAGATGACCGAGGACGAGCGGGCCGCCTATGCCCGGCTGATGGAACAGGACTGGATGAACGGCGTCGACCACCACGGTCTGCTGCGCGCGGCGCCGCAGACCTTCGCGTACGGCTGGCACGACTCGCCGCTCGCGGCGCTGGCCTGGATGACTCAGAAGTTCCACGAGTTCAACGCCTCGGGCAAACCGCTCGAAGAGGTGATCGACCGGGACCTGTTCCTGACCAACGTGAGCCTGTACTGGTTCACCGGGACGTTCGGGACGTCGGCGTGGCCGTACTACGAGAGCACCGGCTTCGGCTGGCCGGAGGGCCAGACGGTCGTGCCGACCGGCGTGTGTACAGCGGCCCGCCCGGCATCCGCCGGCTCGCCGAACGCCACAACACCATCGTCCACTGGCCCGAGGACAACCCGGGTGGCCACCACTTCATCGCGATGGACCAGCCGGATCGCCTCGCCGCCGACATCCGCGCGTTCTTCGCCAAGGTGGGCTGACCGGGGCGGCCCGGCCGTGTCCTGCGGCGGAGGTCAGCTCGCGCCGGGGACGGTGACCTTCTGCTCCTTGAACCCGTAGCCGGTCTTCGAGGCGTCGCGCTGCAGGCCCGCCATCGAGCTCTTGCCGGCGTCGACGTCGGCCTCCGTGGCGGTGCCCTTCTGCAGCTTGCCGGTCAGCGCGGAGAACTGGTCGCTCACGCCCTGGACGGCCTTGCACAACGTCGGATTGGCCGCGGCGAAGCCCTTGGCGACCTTCAGCTCGTGCAGGGCGAAGGCGCCGGCGATGGCGGCCTTGGCGATCGTGCGCTTGCGCTTTTCCGCCCCGGCCTTGAAGCCGCCGCTGCGCAGTGGTTTGTAGATGTAGCGGTGGAAGGCGCCGAGGGCGAGACCCGCGTGCAGCGCGAACCGGGTCTTGGCGAACCGCTTGGCGTTGCCGCCGGTCGGGCACGGAGAGTTGTACTCGGTCTCGGCCGCGGTCGGCGTGACGAGCGCCGCGGGGCCGGCCATGGCGGCGTGCTCGGGCGCCGGGGCGGTGGTGCCGCCGCAGCCGACGAGCAGCGCCATCGACAGCACGGCCGCCGCCGCGAGTGCGGTGACGGATCGGACAGTTCGTGCGCTCATCGTTTCCCCCTGAGGACGGTGTGGACACTGGACGCCGTGGTCGCGGCGAGTGCGCGTCCCGGGCGACGGTTGCCGCCCTGCTGCCGACTATGCGGGCTTTTGCCGGGTTGAGGCGCTTCTCATGCCGGGGTCGGACGGACATTTGGCCGCCGGCTCACGGTTCGCGGGGGGCCGTGCCGTCATTCACCGATCCATGCCAATGACGCGATGGGGATTCGCATCGGATTGTCCCCGGTGGTGGGTGATGGGCTGGACGCGGCCACGAAGCGATCCGGACAATGAGGGAGAAATAGCTCGATCCGTCGCATCGCGGCCTGATCGGAGAGGAGAAAGGCCATGCGAGGTGGGCGATTCAGCATGATCATCGGTTCGGCGCTGCTCGGCGCGGTCGCGCTCTGGCCGGCGGCGGCGCCGGCGTCGGCGGCCACGGGCGCCGCCGGCGCGGCGGTCGCGCAGGCGGCTCCCGGCGATGCGTATGCGAAGCCGAAGCCACCCAAGTGCACCTACCGATGCACGAACCACCGTAAGTACAAATGCTGTCCCAAGTGCACGCGAGTAAAGGGGAAGTGCTGAGGGACGACCAGCCATGGCGGCCTCGGGGAATGTCAGGCGTCCCCCCGGCCGCCGTGGCGGCCGGGGGCGGGCGGGCGACGAAATCGCGGCCCGCGCCCCGGGTTATGCTCGCTCCCGGACAGGGGAGGGGTGCATGGCGGTGCTGATCGATCGGCCGAACTGGCCGGGGCCGCGGGGGCTGTTGTGGTCCCACCTGGTCAGCGACTCCTCCCTGGAGGAGCTGCACGAGTTCGCCCGCCTGCTCGGCGTGCCCGCGCGGGCCTTCGACCGGGACCACTACGACGTGCCGGAGACGGTCTACGACCGGGCGGTGGTCCTCGGAGCCGAGCCTGTCGGCAGTCAGGAACTGGTGCGCCGCCTGCGGGAGGCCGGCCTGCGCCGGCCGAAGACCCGCTCACGATCTACACTGTAAAGGCACCTGGCCGCGTCCCGATCTCAGAGGCGGGCCAGCTCCCCGGCGAGGTTCTCGCGCGCACGCCGCTCCCACAGATCGCGGCCCGCGGGAGTGCCGAACAGGCGGGGCTTGCCGAGCAGCTCCCGCAGCACCGCGGCCCGTCCGGCCCGGAAGGCGTCGTCCGGCACGTGCCGGTACTCCTCGCGTACGGCCCTCGTGTACGCCGCGTACGCCCCGGGCGGCGCCGCGAGGATCGCCAGGTCGGCGTCGCACAGGACGGCCGCGTTCACGTCGCCGGGCTCGTAGGCGTGCCCCGCCGTCAGCCGCACGAGCCGGGCGACCTCCCGCACACGCTCCGCCGGCAGGCCGCAGGCGGGCAGCCGGGCCCGGGCGAGCTGGGCGCTGCGCTCCTCGTCCCACCCCGGCCGCCCGTCGTAGACGGCGTCGTGGAACCACGCGGCCAGCCGTACGGCGGTGGGGTCTTCGGCCTGGGCGGCGAGCGGCTCGATCGCGGTCAGGACCGCCCGCAGGTGAGCGGTCGTGTGGTAGCGCCGGTGCGGCTCCGCCCAGCGGGCGGCCAGTTCGGCGGCGAGGGCCCGCCCGGCCGCTGAGCGCGTGAGGCAGGCGGGCGGCGCCGGGGTCTGATCGTCGCTCACGCTCCGACCCTAAGCGCGCGGGCGCGGCGTGGGCTTCAGGCCGTGCGGGCCGCGCGCTCCCGGACGAGGCCGGGGACCGCCGTGAGGAGGGCCAGGACGACCACCGCGCAGCCGTAAACGGTGGCCGTGGCGCGCAGGCCGAGCGACGGCACCGCGAGCCCCGCCGCGACCGCAGGCACGCTGAAGGCGAGGTAGCTGACGACGTAGACGGACGCGAACATCCCGGCCCGCTCGGCGGAGCCCGCCAGCGCCGCGAGCGAACGGAACGCGCCGAGGAAGGCGCTGCCGAACCCGCACCCCGCGACGACCGTCCCGGCGAAGAACACCGGCGTGGACGCGGCGGCGAGCGCCACCAGGGTCAGGCCGGTCCCGGCGGCGAGCACCAGCGACCCGCCCGTCATGACCCTTCTCGCCGGCAGGTCGCGCACGGCCAGCGACGCCACGGCCCCGGCGGCGGTGAGCGCGGTGACGACGAGCCCGCCGACCAGGTGGTCGGGAATGTGCAGGACGCCCGCCGTGAGCGAGCCGCCCAGCGACAGGTAGAGCCCGCCCATCGCCCAGGTGGCGACGAGGCAGGGGACGGCCGCCGCGAACGCGCCTCGGGCGGGCCGCGGCACGGCCACCCGCGGGCGCAGCGAGACGAGTGCGTCCCGGCCCCTGCCGGGACGGGGCGCGACCGGCTCGGGCAGCAGCGTCATCGCGGCCGCGAGCAGCGCGAAGCCGGCCGTGAGCAGGACGAAGATCGCCGTCGTCGGGGCCGTCGTGTAACGCACGAACAGTCCGGCGCCGAGCGCTCCCGCGGCCAGGCCGCCGGTCGGCGCGACGCTGTTGACCAGCGCGCCCAGTTGACGGACGCGGTGCGACCGCGGCTGCAGGTCCACCAGCCCCGCGCTGATCGCGCCCGTCGCCGCGCCGGTGGCCAGGCCCTGCACCGCCCTGGCCAGCAGCAGCGGCCCGACGCCGTCCGCGGTCAGGAACGCGACCATGGCGCCCGCCTCGGCCAGCAGGGCCGCGACCAGCACGGGCCGCCTGCCGACGTGGTCGGACAGCCCGCCGGCGGTGAGCAGCGCGACCAGCAGCGCGAGGGCGTAGACCGCGAAGACGGCGGTCAGCGTGGCCGCCGAGAACCCCCAGCGCTGCTGGTAGATCACATACAGCGGGGAGGGAACGCTCGCGGCGACCATGAACGCCACCAGCGTTCCGGCGAGCAGCCAAAAGCCGGCGCCGCGGGACATCCGGCCGCGGGCCCTCGTCCCCACCGCGGCCGGCGCGCCGCCGGCCGCGTCATCGCCCCGCCCGGGTTCCGGGCCCGGTGTCCGCGGGTCCCGATCCGCCTCCAGGATGTCCGCCGGCGTCGCGCGGTCCCCCGATGTCGTCATCACGGCACTCCCTTGGTCAATGGTTCCGGCGTGGTCAATGGTTCCAAAATTCTCAAACCGTCACACCGTACGACGAGGTGCCGAATTGTTCAACTATTATCGAACCATGCCTGGAGCCCGGGACCTGCCGCACCCCGACACCGCGACGCTGGTGCTGACCGACGTGCTGTTCGCGCTGAGCGACCCCTCGCGGCTGGCGCTCGTCCGGCGGCTCGCGCAGGGGCCGCTGGAGGTGGCGGCGTGCCAGCCCACCGGGGGAGAGGTGCCGAAGTCGACGCTGTCGCACCACCTGAAGACCCTCCGCGAGGCCGGCGTCATCCGCAACGTCCCGGATGGCCGGCAGCGGTACGTGAGCCTGCGCAGGCAGGACCTGGAGGAGCGGTTCCCCGGCCTGCTGGACGCCGTGCTGGCCGCGCCCCCGCAGTGAGGGCGGGCAGATCTGTGCGATCGTGGCGACACACGGCCCCGGGCCGCGCCCGGGTTTGGCGGATTCGGCCAGAGCCTCGCCGGACGACCCCCGCGTAGCCTGTCCGTGTGCTGCGGCGGACGACCACCATCTCGGGCATCGACGCGCCGGCGAGGCTGGCGGAGTTGCTCGACCACCACGACTACCTGGCCGACGAGGGCGTGACGACCGCGGCCTACCTCGCCCTGAGGATGGGCCGGCCGCTGTTCCTGGAGGGCGAGGCGGGCGTCGGCAAGACCGAACTGGCCAAGACGCTCGCGGCGATCCTCGACGCGCCGCTGATCAGGCTGCAGTGCCACGAGGGCCTCGACGCCGCGCAGGCCATGTACGACTGGGACTTCCCGCGCCAGCTCCTGCACCTCAAGGCGGCCGAGGCGGCCGGGGTGGCGGACGTCGCGGCGCTCGAGGGCGAGATCTACGACCGGCGGTTCCTCATCGCCAGGCCGCTGCTGCGGGCCCTGGAGACCCAGCCCAGCGTGCTGCTCGTCGACGAGATCGACCGGGCCGACGACGAGTTCGAGGCGTTCCTGCTCGAAGTGCTGTCGGACTTCACCATCTCGGTGCCGGAGATCGGGACGATCAGCGCGGCGACCCCGCCGGTCGTCGTCCTGACCTCCAACCGCACCCGCGAGGTGCACGACGCGCTCAAACGGCGCTGCCTCTACCACTGGCTGGAGCACCCGGGGTTCGACCGGGAGGTGGCGATCCTGCGCCGGCGCCTGCCGGGATGCGCCGAGCGGCTCGCGGCGGACGTGGCGCGGGCGGCGGGCCGGATGCGCGAGGCCGGCCTGCTCAAGCCGCCCGGTGTCGCCGAGACCCTCGACTGGACCGAGGCCATGCTCACGCTCGGCGCGGCGGAGCTCGACCCCGCCCTGGCGGCCGCCACGCTGGGCGCGCTGCTCAAGCACCGGGAGGACCAGGAGACGGTACGGGCCATGGGGCTGCTCACGCCGGGCGGCGGTCGTGGCTGACGGCGTCGCCGTCACGGGCCGGATCAGGGACGGCCGGAGCGGGGACGGTCCCGGGCCGGTCGCCGTGCTGGCCGGGTTCGCCCGGGCGCTGCGGGCGGCCGGGGTGGCGGCCGACCACCACCGCACCCGGAACTTCCTCGCGGCGCTCGGCCATCTCGACGCCGCCGACGGGCGCGACGTCTACTGGGCGGGCCGCCTCACGCTGTGCGCCGGGCCCGACGACCTGCCGCGGTACGACCGCTGCTTCGCCGCCTACTTCTCCGCATCGTTCGCCGCGCCGCGCCGGGTGCGGGGGACGACCGTGTCCGTGACCCGCCCGGTGGCCGCGCCGTACGGCGCCGGGGAGCCGGAGACGTCGGGCGAGCCCCACGCGCCCGCGGCCACGGCGAGCGAGGCCGAGGTGCTGCGGCACCGGGACGTGGCGCGGATGAGCGAGGCGGAGCGGCGGGAGGTGCACCGCCTGCTCGCGCTGCTGCGCGGCGCGCGGCAGCCGCGCAGGTCGCGGCGGTACCGCCCGTCGTCCCACGGCGGCGCGGCCGACGCCCGGCGCACGGTCAGGGAGATCCTGCGGCACGGCGGCGAGCCGGCCCGGCTGCGCCGGCGCGTGCGCGGGACGCGCCCGCGGCGGGTCGTCATGGTGGTGGACGTCAGCGGCTCGATGGCCGCGTACGCCGACACGCTGCTGCGCCTGGCCCACGCCCTGGTCCGCGCCGAGCCGAGGGCGACCGAGGTGTTCAGCGCGGGGACCCGGCTCACCAGGATCACGCCCGCGCTCCGGCACCGCGACCCCGGGCTCGCCATGGACGCCTGCTCGGCGGCCATCCCCGACTGGAGCGGCGGCACCCGGCTGGGGGAGGAGGTGCGGGCGCTGCTGCGCCTGCCCGACGCGCGGGGGGCCATCGTCGTGATCGCGTCCGACGGGTGGGAGCGGGGCCCGGCCGACCTGCTGGGCGCGCAGATGGCCCGGCTGTCCCGGCTGGCCCGCCGCGTCGTGTGGGTCAACCCCCACAAGGGCGACCCGGCGTACCGGCCGATGACCGCCGGGATCCGCGCGGCGCTGCCGTACGTCACGGACTTCGTCGCCGGGCACAGCCTGGCGGCCTGCGAGGAACTGGCCGCGCTGCTGGCCGGCGACCGGCCCGTACGAAGGGGAGGCGCCGAGGATGCGTGACGTGCTCGGCCAGGTGCTGCGCTGGTGGGAGGAGGGGCGGCGGTTCGGGCTCGCCACCGTCGTGGGCACCTTCCGCAGCGCGCCGCGCCCGCCCGGGGCGGCCATGGCCGTCCTCGACGGCGAGGCGGTGGGCAGCGTCTCGGGCGGGTGCGTCGAGGGTGCGGTCTACGAACTCGCCGCGCAGGTCGTCGCCACCGGGACGCCGGTGCTGCAGCGGTACGGCGTGAGCGACGACGACGCCTTCGCGGTCGGCCTGACCTGCGGCGGCATCATCGACGTGTTCGTGGAGCCGGTCTCGAAGGAGGACTATCCGGAGTTGGGCGAGGTCGCCGCCGACGTCGCCGCGCGGCGGCCCGTGGCCGTGGCCACGATCGTCGCGGGCCCCGGCCGCGTGGGGGCGCGCCGCGTGGTCTGGCCGGACCGGGCGGCCGGTTCGCTCGGCTCGGCCCGGCTGGACGACGCCGTGGACGACGACGTGCGCGGCATGCTCGCGCAGGGCCTGACCGGCGTGCGGCGCTACGGCCCCGAGGGGGAGCGGCGCCTGGACGACCTGGGGGTGTTCGTGCGGTCGTTCGCGCCGCCGCCGCGCATGCTGGTCTTCGGCGCGATCGACTTCGCCGCGGCGGTCGCGCGGATCGGGCGCTTCCTCGGCTACCACGTGGTGGTGTGCGACGCGCGGCCGGTCTTCGCCACGGCCAAGCGGTTCCCCGAGGCCGACGAGGTCGTGGTCGCCTGGCCGCACGACTACCTGGCCGCCGCCGAGGTCGACGAGCGCACGGCGATCTGCGTGCTCACCCACGACCCGAAGTTCGACGTGCCGCTGCTGGAGGTGGCCCTGCGCACTCCCGCGGCGTACGTCGGGGCGATGGGGTCGCGGCGCACGCACGCGGACCGGCTGGCGCGGCTGCGCGAGGCCGGCCTGACCGAGGGCGAACTGGCCCGGCTGCGGTCGCCGATCGGGCTCGACCTCGGGGCGCGCACGCCGGAGGAGACGGCCGTGTCGATCGCGGCCGAGCTGATCCAGCTCCGCTGGGGCGGCAGCGGCAGGCCGCTGACCGAGACGTCGGGGCGCATCCACGGTGATTCGCCGTGAACGGCGGGGTGGTCGCCGGGCTGCTGCTGGCCGCCGGGGGCGGCAGCCGGTTCGGCGGGCCGAAGGCGCTGGTGGAGTTCGAGGGGGAGCGGCTGGCCGACCGCGGCGTGCGGGTGCTCGCCGAGGGCGGGTGCCGGCCGGTGCTCGTCGTCCTCGGGGCCGCCGACGTGCCGGTCGCCGGCGCCGTCGTCGTGCGCAACCCCGAATGGGCGGCCGGGATGGGCTCGTCGCTGCGGGCCGGGCTGCGCGCGCTCCCGGCGGCCGCCCCCGCGGTGGTCGTCGCGCTGGCCGACCAGCCGCTGGTGCGGCCCGAGGCGGTGCGCCGGCTGATCGCCGCGTTCGGGGCCGGCGCCCGCGTCGCCGTCGCGGCGTACGGCGGGGCGCTCCGCAACCCGGTGCTCATCGCGCGCGAGCATTTGGCGGAGGTGGCCGCGCTCGCCGAGGGCGACGTCGGCGCGCGGCCCTTCCTGCGCGCGCACCCGGAGCTGGTGACGCCGGTGCCCTGCGACGACGCGGGCGACCCGGCGGACGTCGACACCCCCGCCGACCTGTGCCGACTCCGTAAGGGACGACTCCATAAGTAGCCATTCGCCCGATTCGCCGTCATCCATGGGCTCCGCCACAATGATCACGAAGGATGGTTCCGGCCGAGCGGGGGAGCGCGTCATGACGGAGCAGGCACCCGGCGGGCTGGACGTCACCCGGCCCAACGTCGCCCGCATGTACGACTACTACCTGGGCGGCAAGAACCACTTCCCGCCCGACCGGGCGGCGGCCGAGCGGATCATCGAGCTGTCGCGCGGCCACGTCAGGGAGGCGGTGCGGGAGAACCGCGCCTTCCTGGGCCGGGCCGTGCGCTACCTGGCGGCCGAGTGCGGCATCCGCGGGTTCCTCGACCTCGGCGCGGGGCTGCCGACACAGGGCAACGTCCACGAGATCGCGCTGGAGGAGGCCCCCGACGCGTTCGTGACGTACGTGGACAACGACGCGGTGGTGGCGGCGCACGGGCGGGCGCTGCTGGAGGGCGACCCCCGGGTGCGCTTCCTGCAGGGCGACCTGCGGCGGCCCGAGGAGATCGTGACGGCGGCCTCGGCGACGGGCCTCGACCTCGACCGGCCCGTGGCGGTGCTGCTGGTGTCCTGCCTGCACTTCGTTCCCGACGAGGAGGGCCCCGAGAGCGTCGTGGCGGCCTACCGCGACCTGCTCCCTCCGGGCAGCCACGTCGTCATCTCACACGTCTGCTCCGACCTCGTCCCGGAGGAGATGGCCCGGGCGGGCGACGTCTACGGCAACGCGAACGCGCCCTTCGAGGCCAGGCCGGGCGCGCAGATCGCGCGTTTCTTCGACGGGTTCGACCTGGTCGAGCCCGGCCTGGTCCCGCTGAACGAGTGGCGGCCCGGCGACGGCGCGCTGCCGCCGCGCGGCGGCTTCCTGCCGGTGCTCGGCGGAGTCGCGCGCCGCCCCTGACGGTGGTCACCGCCGGTCCACCTCGTTAGCCTTGGCATCCGGATACGGAACATCATTCGGTTACCGACGGGTTCACGCGGAAGGACGAGGCGGATGCGGATCGGAATGGCCCTTAACTACTCGGGGGGCTTCAAGGAGACCGTCGCCGAGCTGGCCGACTACGAGAAGGCCGGGCTCGACATCGTGTTCGTGGCGGAGGCGTACAGCTTCGACGCCGTCAGCCAGCTCGGCTACATCGCGGCGAGGACCGAGCGGCTGCAGATCGCCTCGGGCATCCTGCCGATCTACTCCCGCACGCCGGCCCTGCTGGCCATGACGGCCGCCGGTCTCGACTACGTCTCCGACGGGCGGTTCACGCTCGGCCTCGGCGCCTCCGGCCCGCAGGTCATCGAGGGCTTCCACGGCGTGCCGTACACCGCGCCGCTCGGCCGCACCCGCGAGGTGATCGAGATCTGCCGCAAGGTCTGGCGGCGCGAGCGGCTGGAGTACTCCGGCAAGCACTACACGCTGCCCCTGGAGGGCGGCACCGGCCTCGGCAAGCCGCTCAAGCTGATCAACCACCCCGTGCGCGAGCGCATCCCGGTCGTGATCGCGGCCATCGGGCCCAAGAACGTGGAGCTCGCCGCCGAGCTGGCCGAGGGCTGGGAACCGATCTTCTTCATGCCGGAGAAGGCCGGAGAGGTGTGGGGCTCCTCCCTGGCCGTCGGCCGCGAGCGCAGGGATCCCGTGCTCGGCGAGCTGGACGTGATCGCGCAGGCCGTGCTCGCGATCGGCGACGACGTCGAGGGCGTGCTGGAGCTGGGCCGTTCCATGGCCGCCCTCTACATCGGCGGCATGGGCGCCAAGGGCAGGAACTTCTACAACGACCTCGCCCGGCGCTACGGCTACGAGAAGGAGGCCGAGCAGATCCAGGACCTCTACCTGGAGGGCAAGAAGAAGGAGGCCGAGGCGCTGGTGCCGAGGGAACTGCTGGAGCGCATGTCCCTGGTCGGCTCGGAGGGGCACGTCAGGGAGCGGCTGGCCGCGCTGCGCGAGGCCGGGGTCACCACGCTCAACGTCGCCCCCGTGGCCCGCACCCACGAGGAGCGCGTCGCGCTCATCGAGAAGATCCGCGACCTGGCCTCCTGAGCCGTCCGGCGGCGCGGGAGCATGACCCGCGCCGGTCCGGGCGATCGCCGCAGTGACGTTTGACACCTCCTATAGGTAACGGCTATCTATTGGCTAACCGTTAGGGGGTGACATGCAGGACGCGGTGCTGGCGATGCTCGCCAAGGAGCCCTCGCACGGCTACCACCTGCACGCCCGGCTGCGGCGCGCCCTCGGCCCCCTGGGCGAGTCGATGAACCGCGGTCAGATCTACGTGACGCTGGCCCGGCTGGAGCGTGCGGGGCTGGTCGCCTGCGAGCGGGCGGACGGCCTGCCCGAACGGCCGGAGCGCAAGGTCTACGCGCTGACGCCGGCCGGGCAGCAACGCGTGACGACCTGGCTGGCCGAGGTCGGCTGGCCGAAACCGGACCTGGCGGAGTTCCATCTCAAGCTCGCCGCCGCAGCCGCGGCCCGGCTGGCCGATCCGGTGGAGCTGGTGGCGGCGCAGCGCCGGGAGTTGCTCCGCCACCTGCGTGAGGCGCAGCGGGCGGCGCTGGCCGAGCCGGCGGGCTCGGGCGCCGGCCTGCTGCTGGAAGGGGTCACGCTGCGGTTGCAGGCGGACCTGCGCTGGCTGGACGCCTGCGAGCGGGCCTGGTCCGGGGCCGGCCACGGAATCGAGGGCGGATGAACGTGTCGAGCGCCGTGGTCCGGGCCCGCGGCCTGGTGAAGACGCATGGTCAGGGGCAGGGCCGGGTCCGCGCCGTGGACGAGGTCGACCTGGAGGTGCCGCAGGGACAGACGCTGGCGGTGATGGGCCCCAGCGGCTGCGGGAAGTCGACTCTGCTGCACCTGCTCGGTGGCCTGGAGCGGCCCACCGGTGGCGAGGTGTGGATGGCCGGGCGGCGCATCGACACGCTGAGCGAGCGGGCGCTGGCGCGCATGCGGCGCAGGACGGTGGGGTTCGTCTTCCAGGCATTCCATCTGGTGGAGGAGTTGTCGGCGGCCGAGAACGTGGAGCTGCCCGCGCTGCTGGCGGGGCGCTCGCGCCGGCAGGCCAGGCGCCGCGCGAGCCTGCTGCTGGAGCGGGTCGGGCTCGCCGACCGCGCCCGGCACCTGCCGTCGCGGTTGTCGGGCGGGCAGCGTCAGCGGGTCGCCGTCGCCCGCGCGCTGGTCAACGACCCGCTGGTCGTCCTCGCGGACGAGCCGACCGGCAACCTCGACACCGCGGCGACCCTCGACGTGCTGAGGATCTTCGAAGATCTGCGCGCCGCCGGGCAGACCCTCGTGATCGTCACGCACGACGAACGGGTCGCGTCCACCGCGGACCGGCTGGTCTCGATGCGCGACGGGATGTTCGTCGACGACACCCGGCTGTCCGGCACCGGCACCGGCACCGGCACCGGCACCGGGCGGCTCGGCGGACTCGGCGGCCTGCTCGGGCTGGAGGGCTGAACGCCGTGGGCTCCGTCGTGCTGGTCGTGCGTCTGGTGCTGGCCGACATGCGCCGGCACCGGGCCCAGGCCGCGATGCTCCTGCTCGCGGTGACCGTGGCCACCGCCACGATGGCCCTGGGCCTGTCCCTGCACGGCGTGAGCGACGCGCTGTACGAGCAGACCCGCGCGGCCGCCGCCGGGCCGGACGTCGTGGCGCTCTCCGGCGACACCGGGCCCGAGGTGACCTCGGCCCTGGCCTCGCTGGCGGACGCTCCCGAAGTGATCGCCCACCACGGTCCCTACCGCATCGTCTACGCCGACCTCACCACGCGCGATTCCCTCTCGTCGCCGGTGGTGGTGCAGGGCTTCGCCGAGACGCCCGGCGCGGTCAACCGGCCTCTGGTGACCTCCGGCCGGTGGGTGCGCCCCGGCGGCACCGTCCTCGAACGCGGCTTCGCCACCGCGCTCGGCGTCGGCGTCGGCGACCGCGTCACCATCGCCGGCCGGTCGTACCCCGTCGTCGGAATCGCCGTCACCGCGGCCACCTCCATCTACCCCTGGGCGGCGCAGATCGGCCCGGGCGGCGGCCCCAGCGACTACAGCGGCCTGGCCTGGATGACCCGGTCGGACGCGCGGACACTGGCGTCGGCCAACGATCTGCCGGTGACCACGGCCGTGGACCTCAAGCTGCGCGACCCCGCCGCCGCCGACGCCTTCCGCCACGCCCATCGTGTCTCCGCCGCCAGGGTCAACTTCCACTCCTGGCGGTTCACCGCCGTACAGGACATGGTCATCCTCAGGAACAGCCAGCCGATCCTCGTCGCCGGCGGCTGGCTGCTCGGCTTCCTGGCCGTCACCGGAGTGGCGGCGCTGGCCGCGGGGCGCGCCGTCGAGCAGACGCGCCGGGCCGGGCTGCTCAAGGCCGTCGGCGCCGCCCCCGGTCTCATCGCCGCCGTCCTGCTCACCGAGTACCTGGCGCTGGCGCTGGCCGGCGACGCGCTGGGGCTGGTGCTCGCCCGGCTGACCGTGCCCGCCATCGCCAGCCCCACCGCCAGCCGGATCGGCGACGCGTACGGGCCCGGCGGCGCCGCCGTCGTCACGGCGACCGTCCTCGCCGTGGCCGTGGCGGTGCTGTCCACGCTGCCTCCCACGCTGCGGGCCATGCGTACGGCGACCGTCACGGCGCTGTCCGCCACGGCGCACCAGCCCCGTCACCGGCCCTGGCTCACCGCGTTGTCCGCTCTGCTGCCCACGCCGCTGCTGCTGGGGCTGCGGCTGACCGCTCGCCGGCCGGGCCGCGCCGTGCTGCAGGCGTGCGCCACCGCCACCACGGTGATCGCGATCGTCGCCCTGCTGACCCTCCACGCCCAGCCGGAGAGGGGCTACGGCCTGGACGGCTCCGCCGCCCTGCCCAACCTGCGCGGCGAGCACGACCGCCGGCTGATGCTGGTGGTCACCGTCCTGCTGATCGCACTCGCCGTCGTGAACACCATCACGTTCACCTGGACCACCGCCATGGAAGCGCGGGCGAGCATGGCCGTCGCCCGTACGCTCGGCGCCACCCCGGGACAGATCACCGCGGGGCTGTCCGCCGCCCAGCTCCTGCCCGGCCTGCCCGGTGCCCTCATCGGCGGTCCTCTGGGTGCGGGCCTGCTCTCACTCTTCGCACCCAGGAACGCGGTGGAACCACCCTCCGCCTGGCTGCTCGGCGCCGCACTCGCGACTCTCGTGGCGACGGCGGCGCTCACCGCCCTGCCCGCGCGCCTGGCGGCCCGCCGGCCCGTGGCGCGGGTCCTCAGCGCCGAAACGGCGTGACCGGCCCCGCGTCACGGGCCGCCCGTCGCTCAGGACGTTCTCGCTCAGGGGTTTCCGCGCAGCCGCCGAGGGAGCCGATGCCGTCGTCGAGGACCGCGGCGGCGCGGCGGACGTCGGCCTCGACGGCTCCGCGCAGCCGCGCGGAGGTCAGGCCGGCGGCGAGATGCCTGCCCAGGCTCCGGAACTGGACCTGCCACAGGCCGACGAGGGCGATCGCGGCGATGTGCGGTTCCGGCGCGTCGTGGTCCGCGCCCGCCCTCCCGGCCAGGAACCGGGCCGCGGTCGCGACGAGTCTGTCGACCGCGTCCCGCTGGTGGGCGCGTAGCGCGGGCGTGGCACGCAGCAGGGCGCCGAAGCGCAGGAAGAGCTCGGCGGCCCGGTCCGGGTCGTCCTGCGCGGACAACCAGGACACCAGGGCGGCCAGTTCGTCGGACAGGATCGCCAGCGCGGCCCGGACCGGCGGCACCGCCGGGTCGGCCAGGACGCCCAGGGACGCCGCCGTGGAGTCCCACAGGTCGAGGATCAGCGACTCCTTGGTGGGGAAGTAGTTGTAGACGGTCTTCTCCGTCACCCCGCACGCCTCGGCGATCTCCGCCACGCGCACCGCGTCGAAACCGCGCTCGAGGAACATCTCGGTCGCCGTGTCGGACAGCCGGCGGCGCATCAGCCGCTTCTTGCGCTCCCGTGGCCGCTCGTCCTCGGGAACGTGCCCGCCGGGGCCGCGCAGCATCGACCAGTCCACTCCGCGGGTACTCACGATCCCCAGATTATTACAGTCTCTGAAGTTTTGGGGTACGGTGTTTTTCAGTCACTGAAAAATCCGCCGAGGAGGCGCGACGTGTCCGAGATCCGCATCGTCTGCGACTACCCGCATGCCGTCGGCAAGGTATGGCGCGCCGTGACCGACCCGGAGCTCATCCCGCTGTGGACCGCGACCGGCGCCGGTGCGCGGCCCGAGGGCTTCGCCCCGGTCGCCGGCAACCGGTTCCGGTTCGTGGCCAAGCCCAAACCGGGCTGGAACGGCATCGTCGACTGCGAGGTGCTGGAGGTCGAGGAGCCGTCGCTGCTGCGCTACTCCTGGACCGGAGGTGACGGGCAGGGTGACACGACCGAGGTCGTCTACCGGCTGCGACCCTGCGACGGCGGCACCCGCTTCGCCTACGAGCACACCGGCTTCACCGGCGTCGGCGGGGCCTTCATGGCCCGCTTCCTGGGCCGCGTCCGCCGCAAGATGCTCGCCTCCGGCCTGCCCGCCCTCCTGGACGACCTCGACGAACACGGCCGGCTCCGGTCCGGCCGCCTCCCCGGCCCCGGCGCGTGAGGGGCGCCGCGCGGCGTAGAGTCCGGGGCGTGACGCACGCATCTCGCCGCGCGCGGCTGGCCGCGGCACTCCCCGAGCATGACACGGCCGCCGTTCTGGTGACCTGGCCGGTCAACGTCCGTTACCTGACCGGCCTGTCCAGCTCCAACGCCGCCGTGCTCGTCACCGGGACGGGCGAGGCGGCGCTCGCCACCGACTCGCGCTACCTGGAGACGGCCGAGGCCGTGTGCGAGGGCGTGGAGGTGATCGAGGACCGCGACGTGGCGGGGGCCCTGCTCGGCCGCGTGCCGCACACGGCGCGGGTCGCGGTGGAGGCCGGCCACATGTCGGTGGGACAGTTCGGGCGGCTCGCCGCCGCGCATCCCGGTCTCACGCCGGTGGATGGCCTCGTGGAGGCCGTCAGAGCCGTGAAGGACGAGGGGGAGATCGCGGCGCTGCGCCGCGCCTGCGCGATCACCGACGAGGCGTTCTCCCTGGTCGTGGAGCGCGTCGTCCCCGGCGTCACCGAACGGCGGGTCGCCCGGTGGCTGGAGGCCGCCATGGTCGAGCTCGGCGCGGACAAGCCGGCCTTCGACTCCATCGTGGCGAGCGGCCCCAACGGCTCGATCCCGCACCACTCGCCCTCCGACCGGCCGATCGAGCGGGGAGACCTGGTGACGATGGACTTCGGCGCCCGCTACGACGGCTACCACGCCGACATGACCCGCACGGTCGCCGTGGGCCCGCCGGCGTCGTGGCAGCGCGACCTCTACGACCTCGTACGGCGGGCCCAGCGCGCGGGCCGCCACGCCGTACGGCCGGGGGCGACGGCGGGCGAGGTGGACGCCGCGGCGCGTGCCGTCATCGCCGAAGCGGGTCAGGCCGAGCGGTTCGGCCACGGGCTGGGCCACGGGGTCGGCCTGGAGATCCACGAGCTGCCGTTCCTGGGCCCTGGCAGGACCGGTAGACTAGAGGATCGAGTTCCGATCACCGTCGAGCCGGGGGTCTATCTCCCGGGCAGGGGCGGTGTGCGCATCGAGGACACGCTGATCACGCGTGGTGACGGGCCGGAGCTTCTCACACTGACCACCAAGGAGCTGCTCGTCCTGTAGGGCAGCCGCACGCGGGAGACGCTACGTGGCGACGACGAACGACCTGAAGAACGGACTCGTGCTCAAGCTCGACGATGGGCAGCTGTGGACCGTTGTCGAGTTCCAGCACGTCAAGCCGGGTAAGGGCGGCGCGTTCGTCCGCACCAAGCTCAAGAACGTGCTGTCCGGGAAGGTCGTCGACAAGACCTTCAACGCCGGCGTGAAGGTCGACGTGGCGAACGTCGACAAGCGGGACATGCAGTACTCCTACCTCGACGGCGACGACTTCGTCTTCATGGACACCGAGACCTACGACATGGTCAACATCCCGCGCTCGGTCGTCGGCACCGCCGCCAACTACATGCTGGAGAACACGACGGCGACCGTCGCCTTCAACGAGGGCAACCCGCTGTACGTCGACCTCCCGGCGGCCGTCGAGCTGACGATCTCGCACACCGACCCGGGCCTGCAGGGCGACCGCTCCACCGGCGGCACCAAGCCCGCCACGCTGGAGACCGGCGCGGAGATCAAGGTCCCGCTCTTCATCACCACCGGCGAGAAGGTCAAGGTCGACACTCGCACCGGCGAGTACCTCGGTCGGGCCTGACGTGTCGGCTCGGGGGAAGGCCCGCCGCCGCGCCCTGGACATCCTCTTCGAGGCGGAGGCCCGGCAGGTGAGCCCGCTCGACGTCCTCGCCGAGCGGGTGGAGCGGTCGGACCCTCCGGTCAACGAGTACACCTCCTTCCTCGTCGAGGGCGTGGTCCGGCACCTGGAGCGCATCGACGAGCTGATCTCGACGTACGCCGAGGGCTGGACGCTGGAGCGCATGCCGGCCGTCGACCGCAACGTCCTGCGCGGCGGGACGTACGAGATGCTGTGGTCGGAGGAGGTTCCGGAGGGCGTCGTCATCAGCGAGTGGGTGCACCTGGCCGCGGAGCTGTCGACCGACGAGTCGCCGCAGTTCGTCAACGGCCTGCTGGCCCGCTTCAAGCAGCTCAAGCCCTCGCTTTCGCTCTGAACCCCACCGCCCCCGGCACCGCCCGGCGGACCGACAGCCCCGACAGGGAGGCCGCAAGTGCGTGACGCCACACGCCGCGCCGTCGTCTGGGAGGCGCTGCGCGCGCTCCTGGCCGAGCGGACGGCCGCGACCGGGCGCGACACGCTCGACATCGTGGACGCCGGCGGCGGCACCGGCGGGTTCGCCGTGCCGCTGGCGACGCTCGGGCACGTCGTGACCGTGGTCGACCCGACGCCCGACTCGCTGGCCGCGCTGGAGCGCCGCGCCGCCGAGACGGGAGTCGGCGTGAAGGGCCTGCAGGGCGACGCCGCCGATCTGGGCGACCTGCTCGAACCCGGCAGCGCCGACCTGGTGCTGTGCCACAGCGTGCTGGAGTACGTCGAGGATCCGGCGGGCGCGCTGGGCGCGGTCCACGGCATCCTGCGGCCGGGCGGCGTGGTGAGCGTGCTTGCCGCCAACTCGGTCGCCGCGGCCGTCCACCGCTCGCTGGCCGGTCATTTCGACGAGGCGCGCCGGGTGCTGTCGGACCCGGCCGGCCGCTGGGGGGACCGCGACCCCACGCCGCGCCGCTTCTCCCGTGAGACGCTGGGGGCGCTGCTGGAGGCGGCCGGGTTCGCCGTCGGCGACGTCCAGGGCGTGCGGATTTTCGCCGACCTCGTCCCGGGCATGCTCGCCGAGAGCGACCCCGACGGCCTGGTCGCGCTGGAGCGGGCGGCGGCGGCCCACCCCGTGCTCCGCGACGTCGCCACCCAGATCCACGTCACCGCGTACCGCGAGTAGAAACCATGTTCGGGTAGTGCGGTGCTCGGGTAGGGTGACCTCATGTCCCGGAACCAGCTGCTGCCTCGGGATCCCTCGCCTCCGCCGGACGGGCCGGTCGACGACAGCGGCTGCCCGATCCTGCACGTGGACATGGACGCCTTCTACGCCAGCGTCGAGCTGCTCGACCGCCCGGAGCTGCGGGGCGCCCCGGTCATCGTCGGCGCCACGGGCGCGCGCGGCGTCGTGCTCAGCGCCACCTACGAGGCGCGCCGGTTCGGGGTCCACTCGGCGATGCCGATGACGCGGGCCCGGCGCATCTGCCCGCAGGCCACGGTCATCCCGCCTCGCCACGCCAAGTACGCCGAGGTGTCCCGGGGCGTCATGGAGATCTTCCAGTCGATCACCCCCGAGGTGGAGCCGATCGCCTCCGACGAGGCGTTCCTCGACGTCGGCGGGGCCCGCCGCAGACTGGGCAGCCCCGCGGCCATCGCCCGGCTGATCCGCGCCCAGGTCGCCGAGCGGTACGGCATCACCTGTTCGGTGGGGGTGGCGAGCACGAAGTTCGTGGCCAAGCTCGCCTCGCGCCAGTGCAAGCCCGACGGCCTGCTCGTGGTCCCGGCCGGCAGGGTCGTGGAGTTCCTGCACCCGCTGCCCGTGGCCGCCCTGTGGGGGGTGGGGGAGCGCACCGAGCAGGCCCTCGTACGGCTCGGCATCCGCACCGTGGGGGATCTGGCCCAGGTGCCGGTGGCGACGCTCCAGCGTGAGTTCGGCGCCGTCGGCGCGCACCTGGCGGCCCTGGCCTGGGGACGCGACGAGCGACGGGTGGTGCCGCACGCGCCCGACAAGAGCATCGGCAACGAGGAGACGTTCCCGCACGACGTCGACGACCCGGAGACGATCAGGCGCGAGCTGCTGCGACTGTCGGAACGGGTCGCCGCGCGGCTGCGGGCCGGCGGGCACGTGGGCCGCACGGTCAGCGTCAAACTCCGCCGATCCGACTTCACGACCATCACCAGGTCGCGTACGCTGCGCGAGGCGACCGACGTCGCGAAGGAGATTTTCGACACATCATGCGAGCTCTACGAGGCTGCGGGGCTGGAGCGGGTACGACTGCGACTGGTCGGCGTACGCGTGGAGAACCTGGTCCCGGCCGCCGCGGCGACCCGCCAGATAAGCCTGGGAGAGCGGGAGACCGGCTGGCGGGAGGCCGAACAGGCCATGGACCGGGCGGCCCGCAGGTTCGGCCCGGACGCGGTGAAACCGGCGTCGCTTGTTCGCCGTCCATTTGGTCCAATAGGTCCATGACGTCACCTCCGGTTTGGACCGCGTTGGACGTTTTCTTTCGCCTACGTCTGAGGCCTCGTATTCTGGGGATAACCGACCGCGAGGTTCGGACACCCCGTGTCGTCCGTTGCCGTCTTCCCCTGAATGGGGCCGTCCTTGGGAGGCGCCGTGCCGCTGTCTGAGCACGAGCAGCGCTTGCTCGACCAGATCGAGCAGGCCCTCTATGCCGAGGACCCGAAGTGGGCGAACACCGTACGGATCAGCAATCCGCGTAGCCACTACAAGCGCCGCCTGGTGAAGGCCTCCATAGGCTTCGCACTCGGCGTGGTCCTGCTGATGGTCGGCGTCGTCGCGGCCCAGATCTGGCTCGGTGCCGCCGGCTTCGTGGTCATGCTGGCCACCTGTCTGTGGGGCCTGTCGAGCTGGAAACGCATGAGCGGGTTCGGTGACTCCCCGCCGTCCCGCGAGCGCGGCCGCCGCCCCCAGCAGCGGCAGAGCTTCATGGAGCGCATGGAAGAGCGCTGGCGCCGCCGCCACGACGAGCACTGATCCCCATCTGAGCCACCGCCGGTGGGCCCGCGAAGCGGGCCCACCGAGTCGTCTGCGGCGAGTAATCCTCTCCCCGGCGCGGACCGGCTGCCCCGTCACCCGGGCGCGGCCGTGCGCCGGAGTGACAGGGCAGCCGGAGTGACAGGGCAGCCGGAGTGCCGGGCCGGCCGGGTCACAGAACAACCGCGTGCCGGACCGGCCGGAGTGACAGCTCAGCGTCGGGTGCCGGTCAGAGTCCGGTCCTGTCCGGACCCGGCGGGACGCCCGGGCGTCGTGGCGGTCCCGTGTCCCGGCGATGTCCCCTTGGCCGGCCCGGGCCCCGTCCGCCGGAGCCCCGTCCGCCAGAGCCGGGGCCGCAGTCCCTCCAGCCGGTCGAACACGTCGAGCACGCTCTCGCCGGCCGCCCGCAGCCGCAGCAGGACGGACATCGGGACCAGCGTGGCGCCCAGCCGCCGCCATCGTGAGGTCTTCGACGCCAGATCGCGCCTGATGCGGCGCAGGTCCGCGGGGACGGGGCCCGACGCCGACGGCGCGGGGGCGTACCTGAGCCGTTCCTCCGAGGTGACGACGCGGGCGAGCGACTCGGCGGCCTGCGGCCCGGGGGAGTACCGCTCGGAGATGCGGCGGCCGAGCGCGCGCGGCGTCTCGCTCGGCTCCCCGGCCATGCCGAGGTCGGTGAGGATGTCGCGCAGCTCCGCCCAGGCGGCGTGGCCTCCCGTGGCCGGCCGCGTCAGCCGGCGCAGCCGCCGGCGGCGCACCAGGAGCCGTGCGGCGGCGGGCAGCAACAGCAGGGCGAGCGCGGCGGCGGCGCCGATGCCGAACGTGACCGCCGCGGGCGTGCCCGGGTCGGCCGCGATGGGCGTGCCGTCGAGGTCGCGGTCGAGCTGGCGCGGGTTGGGCCGGGCGGGTCCCGCGCTCTGACCGGTGTCCTCGTCGTCCGACGACGGCCCCTCGGACGCGCCCGCACTGGGCTCGGCCGTCGGCGTGACGGGCAGCGAATACGCCGGCACCTGGGCCGTGCCCTGACCGCCCGCCCCCGCGGGGGTGGGCTCGAACCGCAGCCAGCCGATGCCGTCGAAGAACAGCTCGGGCCAGGCGTGCGCGTCATGGGTGCGGACCGTCCACACGTCACCGATTTTGGTGCCGCCCGTGTAGCCGATCGACACCCGTGCCGGAATGCCGAGCAGGCGCGCCATCACGGCCATCGCCCCGGCGAACTGCTCGCAGTAGCCCCTGCGGTCGCGCAGCAGGAAGCGGGACAGGGCCTGGGCGCCCGATCCGGACGCGCGCAGGTCGTAGGTGAAACGGCCGTTCCGGGTGAACCACTCCTGGAGCTCGACCGCGCTCTCGTACGGCGTGGCGGCGTCGGCGGTGACCCGCCGCGCGAGCGCCTCCACCCGGGGATCGAGCCCGTCGGGCAGCTGCAGGTAGCGGTCGCTGTCGGGCAGCGTCACCGCCGTGCGCAGCTCCGTCGTGGTGGGCTCGGGCTCCTCGGTCACCACCCGATACTCCAGCCCGGCCGCCTCGTCCTCGGTGGAGAAGACCATCAGCGAGGCCCGGTCGGCGCGCCAGTCTCCGTCCGCCTCGACCTGCCGGGCCGGATACGGCAACGGCAGGAAGTTGAGCTCGTCGATGTCCTCGCTCATCGCGACCCGCATCTCGGCCCGCTTCAGCGTCACCCCGGGACGCAGGCCGGGAGCGGGCGGCAGCGGCCCCTCGGACACGCGGTCCTCCGGGCGCCCGCGCAGCGGGGCCAGCGTCCACTTCGTCCCGTCGAAGATGTCGAGGGAGTAGATCCTCAGGTAACGCGGCACGTCGTCGCTGCTGGTGTAGGTGAGCACGGTGCCGTTGCCCTGCTGCCTGAGCTGGCCGCCGAGCTTGGCGATGGCGTCGGGGATGCCGATGTTGCCGCCGCCTCCGCCGAGGCCGTTGCCCACGCCGAAGCCGAACAGCGGGTCGGGGGTGAGCGCGGGCAGCACCGCGGGCACCAGGATCGCCAGCGCGATCGCCGTGACGCCGATGCGCTTGCCCGACAGGGCGAGCCGCTCGGTGTCGGGGGCGGCGCCGCGCGCCGAGCCGGCGGAACGGCGCACCACCACGGTGCGGCCCCAGCGGCTCAGGCGGTCCCGCCCGTCGGCGACGAGCAGGCCGATGTAACCGAACGCCGCGACGACGAACGCGGGCCACCCGATCGGCTCCGTCATCACCGCGGCGGGCACGGTGAACAGGGCGAGCAGTGGCAGCCCGGCGAGCGCCGCCCGGCGCAGCCGCACCGCGAAGACGTCCACGAGGAGGGCGATCAGCGCCACGCCCGCCGTGGTGAGCAGCGTGATGCCGGGCTGGACCGGCACCGGGGCGGCGAACCGCTGGATGTCGTCGAACCCGGAGCCGAGCAGCTCGCCGAGCAGGACGACCGAGTCCCTGGTGGGGACGGCCCGCAGCCACGCCTCCTCCGGAGCGAAGACGGCCGTCAGATAGAACAGGACCGCGACGGGCGTCACCGCCGGCGCCACCCATGGACGGGCGCCCAGGCGGGAGGCCGCCGCCCCGGCCAGGGTGGTGACGAGGACCGCCCCCACGCAGGACCAGAACCAGGACCCGCCCTCGAAGAGGGGGTAGAGCGTGACCGTGACGGCCGCCGTGGCCAGCCCCGCCGCAACCGGCAGTTTCATTCCTTCTACCTTCCGTCCCGCCGGACCGGCCGGTTCAGGCCGCGCTCCGCTTGCTGCCGGCCTCCGGCCACACGCCGGCCAGCGAGGCGCCGGCGGGCAGGTCGAGCACCCGCCATCCGCCGCCGGTCAGCACGGACCGCGCGGTCCGCGCGTTCTCGGCGGCGGCGTCGTCCCAGGAGGCCCCGTTCCCGGAGGCCCCGTTCCCGGAGGCGCGGTCCCAGGAGGCGAGGTCGAGCAGGACCGCGACGGCGGTCACGCCCGAGTGCCTGAGCTGGGCGAGGGTCCGGGCCTCCTCGGGGTCGAGCGCGCCGAGGACCGCGATGATCAGTCCCTCCCCGCCGCCCTGGCGCAGCGCGCCGACGCCGTGCTCCAGCGACCGCGCCGTGCTCTGGCGGACGACGGCGAGCGTGTCGAGCAGGGACCACGACTGGCCGCTGTCCACCACATGCCGCGCGCCCTGGTCGGTGACCAGGCGTAAGGCGAGTCCCTCGGCGGACAGGTGCACGCCGATGGACGCGGCGGCCGAGACCGCCACCTCGAACGACGAGCGCGGCCCCTCGCCCCGGTGCGCGTGCCTGCGGGTGTCGAGCAGCAGCGCGCCCCGGCTCTGCCACTCCTGCTCCTCGCGCCTGACCATCAGCTCGCCGCGCCGCGCTGTCGAGCGCCAGTGGACCCGGCGCAGGTCGTCGCCCTGGCGGTACTCGCGGGGCGCCACGTCGTCGTCGCCCGCCGCGGCGACCGACCGCGTACGGCTGTCGCCGCCGCCGCTGTACTCGCCCGCCAGGCGTACCGGCGGCAGCGGCACCACCTCGGGGGTGACCACGAGCGTGTCGGTGACGGTGAACGAGCGGGTCAGCTCGACCAGCCCGAACGGGTCGGCGATCCGCACGGAAAGCGGTCCGATCGGGAAGCGCCCGCGTAGGTCCGAGCCCACCTTGTAGTCGATCTCCCGGATGCCGCGCGGCTCCATCCGGTCGAGGACGAACCTCGGCCGGGTGCCCAGCGCGTACTGCAGGGTGTCCTCGACCAGCAGCAGCCCGGTGGGCAGCCGGGTGACGTTCTCCAGGCGCAGTGTGACCGTGCTCTCCTCGCCGGTCTGCACCCGCGCCGGGCTCAGCCGCCGGGCGGAGGCGAGCCGGTATCGCGTACGCGCCACGACCATCGAGGCGAGCAGCGGCATCGCGATGATCAGCACGGCCACGCGGAGCAGGTCCTGCTCCCCGAGCACGAGGGCGCACAGCAGGGCCGCCACGCCGGATGCGAGGAACGACCGTCCCCGCGGAGTCAGAGCCTTCAGCCCGGTCATGGGCCCTCCGTCACTTGCTCACTGTCACTGCGCCGGACACGCGCCCGGCTCACTTGCGTCCGCTACTTGGCGTCGGGGACGGGAACGCGGCGCACCAGTTCGCCGACGATCTGCTCCGCGTGGCGGCGCTGGCCCTGCGCCTCCAGGCTCGGCAGCAGGCGGTGCGCCAGCACGGGGACGGCCAGGTCCTGCAGGTCGTCGGGGATCACGTAGTCGCGACCGGCCAGCGCGGCGTGGGCCCGCGCGCCGCGCACCAGATGAAGGGTGGCCCGCGGGGAGGCGCCCAGCCGCAGCTCGGGGGAGTGCCTGGTCGCCGCCACCAGGTCGACCGCGTAACGCTTGACCGGCTGCGAGACGTAGACCGCGCGGACGGCCCGGATCAGCGCGGCGACCTCGGCCGTGGTCGCGACCGGTTCCATCTTGTCCAGCGGCTGGGAGGCGCCGTGCACGTCGAGCATCTCCAGCTCGGCGGCCGTCTCCGGGTACCCCATGGCGATCTTCGCGGTGAAGCGGTCGCGCTGCGCCTCGGGGAGGGGATAGGTGCCCTCCATCTCGATGGGGTTCTGCGTCGCGATGACCATGAAGGGCGACTCCAGCGCGTACGTCGCGCCGTCGACCGTGACCTGGTGCTCCTCCATGCACTCGAGGAGGGCGGACTGCGTCTTGGGGGAGGCGCGGTTGATCTCGTCGCCCACGACGATGTTGGCGAAGATGGGCCCGGGCTTGAACTCGAACTCCCGTGTCTGCTGGTTGTACGCGCTGACCCCGGTGATGTCGCTCGGCAGCAGGTCGGGGGTGAACTGCACGCGCTTGACCGGGCAGTCGATCGAACGCGCCAAGGCCTTGGCGAGCATCGTCTTGCCCACGCCGGGCACGTCCTCGATGAGCAGGTGGCCCTCCGCCAGGAGCACGGTGAGAGTAAGGCGGACGACGTCGCTCTTGCCCTCGATCACTGATTCGATCGCGTTGCGGATCCGGTGGGCGGTGTCGACCAGATCCTCGAGCCGGGCTGCCGCATCGGTGACGTCGGGAGTTACTGCCACCAGGCCTCCATGAGGGTGCGTCCCCGAGAATGGGGCGTTAAACGTTCCTTTTCCATTCTGTGCACTGACCCTATGTCCCCTGTGCTTGTAGGGCGACTTTGTCCGGAAATCCGGGTGAACTGCCCACAGTGTTGTGGCCTCTCTTCGCGGTCGCGTTCCGCGCTCGTCCGAATCCCGTGACATCCACGACATCCCGCGACATCTCGGGACACGGGAACCCCGGGCGGTCCCCGTGCGCTCCACTTCCCTCCACCGGCCCCCGGCCCGGCACCGGGAACCCCGTACGCGCCGGGGTTTCCGGTGGTGCCGACACGCCCGTGCGGGGGCCGGGGGGCGCCGCCGCGCCCCACTCCGACCCACCCCATTTCACCTGCGAAAACGCCGCGCATTTTGAATGCGGACACGCTCAGAATCAGTTGACGGTGGGGAGAAGTGGAGTATGGTGGTGCGCAGTGGAGGGCAGGGGCTATAGCGCTGGGCGCTCCACAAGGCACAGGAGGTGGGTCCGGTGTTCCTCGGCACCCACCACCCGCGCCTCGACGACAAAGGACGGCTGTTCCTGCCGGCGAAGTATCGCGAGGAGCTGGCGGAGGGTCTGGTGATCACCAAAGGCCAGGAGCGCTGCCTCTACGTCTTCCCCGTAGAGGAGTTCCAGCGCATCACCGAGGCCCTGCGTACCGCTCCGGTTACGGCGAAGGCGGTCCGCGACTACAGCCGTGTCTTCTTCGCCAGTGCGTCCGACGAGGTGCCGGACAAGCAGGGGCGCATCACGATTCCCCAGACGCTGCGGCGCTACGCCGGGCTGGAACGTGACTGCGTCGTGATCGGCGCCAACACGCGACTGGAGATCTGGGACGCCCAGGCATGGGACACCTACCTGGAAGCCCAGGAGCAGGCCTTCTCCGACCTGTCGGAGGAGGTGTTGCCCGGGATTCTGTAGACCGGTCCTTTCTTTTTCGATCGATTGACCCGTCGGTGACGTTCGGCGAGGTCTCCACCCGCTCCCAAGTGGCAGCTGATGCACCTTCCCCGGTGTCAGACGCCACGGCCGGCGACGCGGATGGGGACCTGGCCGGACGGGTCGGTTCCCAGGGAACCGGCATGGGTGGGGGTCCGTTGGGTAGTCACCGGCGGCACAGCCGCGAATCCGCGAGTACTGCGGCGTAATGGGGGTTGGAAGCGTTGTCGCACGAGCCCGGTCAGCCGGGTGGTCACGTTCCGGTCATGCTCGATCGCGTGCTGGAGTTGCTCGCTCCGGCGTTGTCCGGACCGGAGCCGGTGGTCGTGGACGCCAACCTCGGTCTCGGCGGGCACGCCGAGGCGCTGCTGGCCGCCCACCCCTCCCTCCACCTCGTCGGCATCGACCGCGACCCCACCGCCATCGAGCGTTCCACCGCCCGGCTCGCGCCGTACGCCGACCGGGTCACTCTGGTGCGCGCCGTCTCCGACGAACTGGCCGACGTGCTCCACGACGCCGGTCGGCCCCGCGTGGACGCCGCGCTGTTCGACCTCGGCGTGTCCTCCCCTCAGCTCGACGAGGCCGAGCGCGGTTTCGCCTACTCCTACGACGCCCCCCTCGACATGCGGATGGACCGCGAGCAGGAGCTCACCGCCGAGCGTGTGGTGAACACCTACTCCGCCGCGGACCTGACCCGCATCCTGCGCGACTACGGCGAGGAGCGTTTCGCGGCACGCGTCGCGAGCCTCATCGTCAAGGAGCGCGCCAAGGACCCCATCACCAGCACGAAACGGCTTGCCGACCTGGTCCGCGCGGCGATACCCGCCGCGACGAGGCGGACCGGGGGCAACCCGGCGAAGAGAACGTTCCAGGCGCTGCGCATCGAGGTGAACGGGGAGCTGTCGGCGCTCGAGCGCGCGCTCCCCGCCGCGCTCGACGCGCTGACGCTGGGCGGGCGCGTGGTCGTGCTCGCCTACCACTCCCTGGAGGACCGGCTCACCAAGCAGGTCCTCGCGGCGCGAACCAAGGACACCAGCCCTCTCGGGCTGCCGGTCCCCCTGGAGGCTCACCAGCCCCGGTTCCGCCTTCTGACGAGGGGAGCGGAGCTCCCGGACGACGAGGAGGTGGCCCGCAACCCGCGGGCGGCCTCGGCCCGCTTGCGGGCGGCAGAGAGGATCCGCGAGGGATGAGGACAGAGCAGGAGAGCAGGAGGGCGGCGGGCCGCACGGCCGCACCACCCCGCGTGCCGGGCCGGACCGCCGCGACGGCGGACGAGGCCGTCACCACTCCGAAGGAGCGCCGCGTCCGCCCCGGCGCGCCCACGCCCGGTGACGACCGCCGGCGCGAGGCCGTCCCGGCCCCCCGCGTAGGCGGTACGGAGAGTCGTCGCCGTGAGGCCGCCCCGGCCTCCCGCCAGGGCGCGGACGGCAGGCGCCGGCGTGAGGCGGCTCCGGCCGCCGGGCCGGGCGGCGCACCGGCGGCGTCCACCGGGTCCGTCGCGTCCCCGAAGCGCGACGGCTCCCGGACGCGTACGGCCACCCGCGCCGCCTCCGGCACGGCCGCTCCCCGCACGGCCGCTTCGCGCGCAGCCGCGTCCCGCACGGTCACCCGTCCCGCGCCGCCCGGTGAGACCCACGGCCGCACCGAGGTCGCGCCCGCTCCGCGCCGCGTCCGGCGCGGCGGTGCGGAAACCCGGCCGGCGACGTCGGCGCGTGCCACAATGGCGCGGCGGGCGTTCCGGCGGCCGCCGCGTGCGCCGTTCGTGCTGCTCGTCGTGGGTCTCATGTGCGGCGGCCTGGTGACCCTCCTGCTGCTCAACACGGTCCTCGCGCAGGACTCGTTCCGGCTTACCGACCTGCGGTCGAGCATCGACGAACTGCACGAGCAGGCCGCGGAGCAGGAGAACCAGCTCCGCCGGTGGACGCAGCCGGACGTGGTGGACGAGCAGGGCAGGGCGCAGGGCCTCGAGGAGGACAAGACCGCGCCGAAGTTCCTCGACCCCGGCGGCACGGGCACGGGCGGCACGGCGCAGGAGCAGGCCCAGAAGGAGGGCACGGACCGGTGAGAGACAGCGGCCGGAACCCGGGTCCCGGCCGCGGGGGTCCCAGCGGGCGAGGCGGTGGCCAGGGCCCGGGCGGTGACAGGCGGAGCCCGGGCTCCCCGGGGCGGCCGTCCCGGCAGGACGGGCCGCCGAGGCCGGGCCGTCCCGGCCGGCCGGCCGACCCCGGGCGCGACGAGGCGACGGGCGGCCCGGTACGGCGCGGCCGGAACGGCGGCGCCCCGGAAGGCGGCGGCAGGCAGGGCGGCGCAGGACAGGGCGGCCGGACGGACGGCGCACGCACGCCGCGAAGGGGCGAGCCCGGCGTGCCCGGCGGCGGCCCGCGCCGCGCCGGCACGCAGCATCCCGGCGGAGGCGAAGGGCGTCCGCGAGGCGGGCGCGCGAGCGGACCGGGCGAGGCCGGCGGCAGGCCGCGCGGCGCCGCCGCATCGGGCGACGACAAGCGGTCCGCGACGGGGTCGGGGCAGCCGCGGCCGGGCGCGTTCGGCGCCCCCGGCCGACCGGGCGCCAACGGCAAGCCCGCTGCCGCGGGAAAGCCCACTGCCGTGGGACGGCCCGGTGTCGCCGGCAAGCCCGGTGTCGCCGGCAGGCCCGGCGTTTCCGGTAACGGCGCTCCCGGACACAGCGCTCCCTCGACCGGTGCGCCCGGCAGGGCCGGCACGGGCCGTCCCCGTCCCGGCGGCGCCCCGTCCGGCCCGCAGCGCCCGAATCCGCAGCGTCCCGCGGGACCGCCGGGCCCGCCGCGTCCGCCCGCCGTGCTCCGGCTGGGCAACCCCGCCCGCCGGCTGAGGGCGGCGCTGGTGGTGATGGCGATCGTGCTGTCGCTGTTCGCCGGACGGCTGGTCCAGCTGCAGGGCTTCGACTCCAAGGTGCTCCAGGCGAAGGCCGCCCAGCAGCGCGTGCAGCCGGAGACGCTGCCCGCGCGCCGCGGCTCGATCACCGACGCCGGGGGACACGACCTCGCCGTGACGGTCGAGGCCAGGGAGGTCTACGTCGACCCCAAGGACGTCGACCCGGCCAAGCGCGACCTGGTCGCCACCACACTGGCACGGGAGCTGAACAAGCCCAAGGAGGAGATCGCCGCCGCGCTGGCCAAGACCGAGCAGCGGTACATCCCGCTGGCCCGCGACGTCGAGCCGCCGCGGGCCAAGCGCATCATGGGCTTCGAGCTCAAGGGCGTCGGCGTCAAGGAGACCTACCGCCGTCTCTACCCCGGCAACTCGCTCGCGGGCGGCCTGCTCGGCTTCGTCGGCGTCGACGGCAGGGGCCTGGAGGGCCTGGAGAGCGCGTACGACGACATCCTGGCGGGCAAGGACGGCAAGCAGAGCATCGAGCTCGGCGCCAACCGGCAGCGCATCCCGATGACGCGCAGCCAGCGCGAGGCGCCGGTGCCGGGGCGCGACGTGCGCCTGACCATCGACAGGGACATCCAGTGGGCCGCGGAGGAGTCGCTGGCCCGGCAGGTCCGCCAGACGGGGGCGCGCAGCGGCAGCGTGATCGTCATGGACGTGCGGACCGGTCAGATCCTGGCCATGGCGAACGCGCCCCAGGCCAACCTCAACAGCTGGCAGTCCGCGCCGGCGGAGGACCGCGCCAATCGCGCCGCGTCGGAGATCTTCGAGCCGGGCAGCACCAACAAGGTCATCACGGCGGCGGCGGCGATGGAGGCCGGCGTGGTGGACCCCGACACCGCCTTCCGCGTGCCCGACCACATCCAGTGCGCCGACCGGCAGCTCAGGGACTCCCACCCGCACGCACCCGAACTGCTGACGTTCACCGGGATCCTCGCCGAGTCGAGCAACGTCGGCACGATCATGGTAGCGGACAAGATCTCCAGCCAGCGGCTGTACGACATGTTCCGGTCGTTCGGATTCGGCGCGCGCAGCGGGGCCGGGATCCCGGGCGAGCAGGCCGGCCTGCTGCCGCAGTGGCAGACGTGGTCGGGCAGCCAGCGCTGTACCATCGCCTACGGTCAGGGCATCTCGGTCACCGCGCTGCAGATGGCCGGCGTCTACCAGACGATCGCCAACGGCGGAGTGCGGGTGACCCCCTCGATCGTCGCGGGCACGACCGACGCGCACGGGGCGTTCGTCCCCAGCCCGGCCGCCAAGGGCACCCGCGTCATCAGCGAGACGACCGCCCGGCGGATCGCGCTGATGCTGGAGGCCGCGGTGGGCCACGAGGGCACGGGGGAGGAGGCCTCGATCGAGGGCTACCGTGTCGCGGGCAAGACCGGCACCGCCATGCGGTACGACGAGAAGTGCGCGGGATACTGCGGGTACACCGCCACGTTCGTCGGCTTCACCCCCGCGGACCAGCCCCGGCTGATGGCCCTGGCGGTCATCCAGGATCCGAAGAAAGGCCACTACGGCGGCGCCATCGCCGCCCCGGTGTTCAAGGACGTCATGACTTTCGCGTTGAAGAGCAGGAAGATCCCCCCTACGGGTACGAAGGCGCCCGAGATGCTCCTTCGCCCGGCGGAGTGACCGGCGAGTGACGGGAGCCGGAGTGGCCGGGACGAGCGACGGAGGGGGGTACGCTCTCGCCGTGCGTTCCCCGTCGTCCATGCGTCCCGAGGCCGTCCAGGCCCGCCCGCTGTCCGCGCTGGCGTCCCTGCTCGGCACGTCGTCGGCCGTCCCGTCGCCCGGCGCGCGTGCGGTCCGCGGCACGGTCACCGGCATCACCCTCGACTCGCGCCGGGTGCGGCGCGGCGACCTCTACGTGGCCGCGCCGGGCAACGCCCGGCACGGCGCGGAGTTCGCCGCGGACGCGCTTGCGGCGGGCGCGACGGCGATCCTGACCGACCCCGACGGCCGCGACCGTGCCGCCGCCACCGGACTGCCGGTGCTCGTCGTGCCCGATCCGCGGGCGGTGCTGGGGCAGGTCGCCGCCTGGGTGTACGGCAGACCGGCGGCCGGCGTCACGCTCATCGGCGTCACGGGCACCAGCGGCAAGTCCACCACGACGTTCCTGCTGGAGGCGGGGCTGCGGGCGGCGGGCCACCGCACCGGCCTGGTCGGCGGTGTGGAGATCCGCGCCGGCGACGTGCGTTTCACCCCCGAGCTCACCACCCCCGAGGCGACCGACCTGCAGGGGCTGTTCGCGCTGATGCGCGAGCGGGGCGTGAGCGCCGCGGCCATGGAGGTCTCCAGCCACGCCCTGGCCCTCGGCCGGGTCGACGGCCTCTTCTACGACGTGTCGATCTTCACGAACCTGTCGCAGGACCACCTGGACTTCCACCGGGACCTGGACGACTACTTCGCGGCCAAGGCCCGCCTGTTCACCCCGGAGTTCAGCCGGGCGGGCGTGGTGAACATCGACGACGCCCACGGACGCGAGCTGGCCGCCACGGCCAAGATCCCGATCACCACGTTCTCCGCCACCGGGGCGCCGGAGGCCGACTGGCGCGCCGAGGACGTGCGCCTCGGCGCCGCGGGCAGCCGGTTCCGCCTGGTCGGTCCGGGCGGGGTCGAGGCCGAGGTGTCGGTGGCCCTGCCCGGCCCGTTCAACGTGGCCAACACCCTCGGCGCGCTGGTGGCCCTGGTCGAGGCGGGGGTCCCGCTGCAGGCCGCGGTGACCGGCGTCCGCGACTTCTCCGGCGTGCCGGGACGGATGGAGCGGGTGCCGGGCGCGGACGACGTGCAGGTGATCGTCGACTACGCGCACAAGCCGGGCGCGGTGGAGTCGGTCCTGCGCTCGCTGCGCGCGGTGCTCGGTGACGGGCCCGGCGGCCGCCTGGTCATCGTGCTGGGCTGCGGCGGCGACCGCGACCGCGGCAAGCGCCCGATGATGGGCGAGGCCGCCGTCCGCCTCGCGGACCTGGCCGTGTTCACCAGCGACAACCCTCGTACGGAGGACCCGCTCGCGATCCTCGCCGCGATGCTGGAGGGCGCGCTGCGGGTACCCATCGAGGAGCGGGGCCACGTCATCGTGGAGCCGGACCGGGCGGCCGCCATCCGCCTGGCGATCTGCGGTGCCGCGCCCGGAGATGTGGTAGTTGTGGCCGGCAAGGGACACGAGCAGGGGCAGTATGCCGGGGGCCGGGTCGTCCCCTTCGACGACCGCGAGGTGGCCGCCGCGGCCATCGCGGAACGGAGCCTGGCACGGCGGGCGGCGCGGGAGGCCGCCGATGCGTGAGCCGATGCCGGGCCGTGCCCTGGCGGCCGAGTTAGCGACGCGAAAGAGAGCAGGAAAGACACCATGATCCCGTTGCCGCTGGCCCGGGTCGCCGAGATCACGTCCGGAGCGCTGAACGCGGCGGCCGACCCCTCGGCCGTCGTCCGGGGACCCGTCGTGATCGACTCGCGGGCGGCCGGACCGGGTTCGCTGTTCGTGGCGATCAAGGGCGAGCGGGCCGACGGGCACGACTTCGCCCGGCAGGCCCACGACGCCGGCGCCGTCGCCGTCCTCGCCACCCGGCCCGTCGAGGCGCCGGCCGTGATCGTCGACGACCCGCTCGCGGCCCTGGCCTCGCTGGCCACGGCCGTGGTGGCGGAGCTGCCCGCCGCGACCGTGGTCGGCGTGACCGGGTCCGCGGGCAAGACCACGACCAAGGACCTGATGGCCGGCCTCACCGCGCGGCTCGGCCCCACCATCGCCCCCGTCGGCTCGTTCAACAACGAGATCGGCCACCCGCTGACCGTGCTGAAGGCCGACGAGGCCACCCGGTTCCTGGTCCTGGAGCTGAGCGCCCGCAACGTCGGTCACATCGCCTACCTGGCGAGGATCGCCCCGCCCCGCATCGGCGTGGTGCTCAACGTCGGCGCCGCGCACCTCGGCGTGTTCGGCGGCAAGGAGGCGATCGCCCGGGCCAAGGGCGAGCTGGTCGAGGCGCTGCCCGCCGACGGGGTCGCCGTGCTCAACGCCGACGACCCGCTGGTGCGCGCGATGGCCGGCCGTACGCGCGCGCGGGTGACCTACTTCGGGCGCTCGCCCGAGGCGCACGTGCGGGCGGAGGACGAGGCGCTGGACGCGACCGGCCGCGCCTCGTTCACGCTGCGCACCCCGTCCGGCGCCGCGCCGGTCCGGCTGCGCCTGCACGGCGCGCACCTCGTGTCCAACGCCCTCGCCGCGGCGGCGGCCGCCCACGAGCTGGGGCTGCCGGTGGCGGACATCGCCGAGGAGCTGTCGGCGGCCGAGCCGCGCAGCCGGTGGCGCATGGAGGTCACCGAGCGGCCCGACGGCGTGACCGTGATCAACGACGCCTACAACGCCAGCCCCGACTCCGTACGGGCCGCCATCGGCAGCCTCGCGGTCATCGGCGAGGGGCGGCGGCGGTTCGCGGTGATCGCCGCGATGCGCGAGCTGGGCGAGCACGGCCCGGCGCTGAACGAGGAGTTCGGGCGGCTGGCCGCGGACGTGGGACTGGAGGCGCTGGTCGTCGTGGGGGAGGACGCCGAGCCCGTGCTCGCCGGCGCGCCCGCCGCGATCTACGCGCCCGACGTCGCGACGGCGGCCAGGGAACTGTCGGACCGGCTCGCGCCGGGCGACGTGGTGCTGGTGAAGGGGCCGCGTGCGGCCGGGCTCGAGCGGGTCGCCGAGGCGATCCTCGGAGGTGACGCCCGGTGAGGAACATCCTCATCGCGGGGGCGATCTCGCTGATTCTGTCCATGGTCGGCACGCCGCTGGCCATCCGGCTGTTCGCCCGCAGGGGCTACGGCCAGAACATCCGTGAGGAGGGGCCGTCGGGGCACTACGACAAGAAGGGCACCCCGACGATGGGCGGCACGGTGATCGTCATCGCGTCGCTGATCGGCTACTTCGTCGCCCACGGGGTGACCGTCTTCGCGGAGGTCGGCGACCCCCCGACGGCCTCGGCCCTGATGGTGCTGTTCCTGATGACCGGCCTCGGCGCGGTCGGCTTCCTCGACGACTTCATCAAGATCTACAAGCAGCGGAGCCTCGGCCTGCGCAGCGGCGCCAAGGCCGGCGGGCAGCTCGTCGTCGGCGTGATCTTCGCGGTGCTCGTCCTGCGGTTCCCCAACGCCTACGCCGTCACCCCGGCCACCACGCACGTGTCGTTCCTGCGGGACATCGGGCCGTCCATCGGCCTGATCGGCTTCATGATCTGGGTCGTGTTCTTCATCGTGGGCTTCTCCAACGCGGTGAACCTGACCGACGGCCTCGACGGCCTGGCCTCCGGCGCCACCTGCCTGGTCCTCGCGGCGTACGTGCTGATCGGCAACTGGCAGCTGCGCAACAGCTGCACGACGGTCGGCTTCGGGCCCAACTGCTACTGGGTGCGAGATCCGCTCGACCTGGCGGTGGTCGCGGCGGCGGTGCTGGGCGCCTGTCTGGGCTTCCTGTGGTGGAACGCCCCGCCCGCCAAGATCTTCATGGGTGACACCGGATCGCTGGCCCTCGGCGGCGTGATCGCCGGCCTGGCCTTCACCACCCGGACCCAGCTCCTGCTCGTCATCCTGGGCGGCCTGTTCGCGATCATCACGATGTCGGTGATCATCCAGGTCGGGTCCTTCAAACTGACCCGCAAACGCGTCTTCCGGATGGCGCCCCTCCAGCACCACTTCGAGCTGTCGGGCTGGGCCGAGACGACGATCGTGGTGCGCTTCTGGCTGATCGCCGCGCTGTGCGTCGCCGCCGGTCTCGGACTGTTCTACCTCGAATGGATGCCGAAACAGTGAACGTCGTCGTCGCCGGCCTCGGCGTGTCGGGCGCCGCCGCGGCGCGGGCGCTGGCCGCCCGCGGCGAGCGCGTGATCGTGCTGGAGGCCGCGGACGGCGAGCGGCAGCGCGCGACGGCCGCCGAGCTCGCCGCGCTGGGCGTGGAGGTGCGCTTCGGCGAGCCCGCCCTGCCCGCCGGCGCCTCGCTCCTGGTCACCTCGCCGGGCTGGCGGCCCGCCACCCCGCTGCTCGTCGCCGCCGCGGACGCGGGCGTCGAGGTCATCGGGGAGGTCGAGCTGGCCTGGCGGCTGCGGGAGGAGCCGGCCGCCCCCTGGCTCGCGCTGACCGGCACCAACGGCAAGACCACCGCCGTCCGCATGCTCGCCTCCATGCTGTCCGCCGCCGGGCACAAGGCCCTGGCCGTGGGCAACGTCGGGGTGCCCATCGTGGAGGCCGTGGACGGGCCGTACGACGTGCTGGCCGTGGAGCTGTCGAGCTTCCAGCTCCACTGGTCCTCGACCCCGGCCCCGCTCGCGGCGGCCGTGCTCAACGTCGCGCCGGACCACATCGACTGGCACGGCTCGATGGAGGAGTACGCCGCGGCCAAGGCGCGCGTCTTCGCGCACGCCGGGACCGTGGTCTACAACGCCGACGACCCGTGGTCGTCCCGCCTGGCCGAGCCGTACGCCTCGCGGGTGGGCTTCACGCTCGCCGTGCCCAGGCCCGGGCAGCTGGGAGTCGTGGAGGACCTGCTCGTCGACCGGGCCTTCGTGGCCGACCCGGCGACCACGGCGGAGGAGCTGGCCTGCCTCGCCGACGTGCGGCCGTTCGCCCCGCACAACGTCGCCAACGCGCTCGCCGCGGCCGCCCTGGCCCGCGCGTACGGCGTGCCGCCCGAGGCCGTACGCCGCGGCCTGCGGGAGTTCACCCCCGACCCGCACCGGATCGCGCACGTCGCCCGGGTCGGCGAGGTCGACTACGTGGACGATTCCAAGGCGACGAACCCGCACGCGGCCGCCGCGTCGCTGGCCGCCTACGAGTCGGTCGTGTGGATCGCGGGCGGGCAGCTCAAGGGCGCCGACGTCGACGAGCTCGTACGGCAGGCCGCGCCCCGGCTGCGCGGCGCCGTGCTGCTGGGGGCCGACCGGGACGCGATCCGCCGGGCATTGGCGCGACACGCCGCGAATGTCCCCGTCGTGGACGTGCCTGGGCAAGACACTGGGGTCATGGACCGCGTCGTCGCCGAAGCCGCCCGGCTCGCCACCCCGGGCGACACCGTGCTGCTCGCCCCCGCCGGGGCCTCGCTGGACATGTTCACCTCGTACGGAGCGCGTGGGGAGGCCTTCGCCCGAGCCGTGCAGCGGCTGGCGGACCGGTGACGGGCCCCGCGGCCGGCCCCGCCGGCGCCGCGCCCGCGCGGAAGACCGAGCGCCAGGGGCCCGAGCGCCAAGGGTCCGAGCGTCAGGGGCCCGAGCCCATCGGCTGGGCCGCCGCCCAGCTCGCCGCGCTGCGCGAGCTGCTCGGCCGCCCGCTGACGTCCTACCACCTCGTGCTCGGCTGCAGCGCGCTGCTGCTGGCGCTCGGCCTGATGATGGTGCTGTCGGCGTCGAGCATCGAGGCGCTGCAGCGGACCGGCGACCCGTTCTACTGGTTCCTCAAGCAGGTCACGTCCGTGGCGATCGGGCTCCCCCTGATGTGGGTCTGCTCCCGGCTGCCGCAGCGGTTCTTCCGCCTGGCCGGCTATCCGCTGATGGGCCTGTCGATCCTCGGCCTCCTGATGGTCATCTTCCTCGGCCAGGAGCTGCTGGGCGCCCAGCGGTGGATCGTCATCGGCCCGTTCTCGGTCCAGCCGTCCGAGCCGGCGAAGCTGGCCCTGGTGCTGTGGGGGGCCGACCTGCTCGCGGCGCGGGCGCGCGCCGGGCGCATCGAGTGGCGCCAGCTGCTGATCCCGCTGATGCCGGGCGTGGCCCTGCTGGCCGTCCTGGTCATGCTGGGGCGCGACCTCGGCACCACGCTCGTGCTCATGATGATCTTCCTCGCGCTGCTGTGGGTGGTCGGCGCGCCGGTGCGGCTGTTCGGCGGGATCCTCGCGCTGCTCGTGCTGGCGACCGCAACTATGATCATCGTCGAGCCGTACCGGCTCGGCCGTCTCACCGGCTTCATGCACGTGTGGGAGACCGCGCAGGACGAGGGGTTCCAGTCCGCCCAGGGACTGATGGCGATCGGCTCGGGCGGCTGGTTCGGCCTCGGGCTCGGCGCGGGCCGGCAGAAGTGGAACTACGTCCCGCACGCGGAGAGCGACTTCATCTTCTCCATCCTGGGCGAGGAGCTCGGGCTGATGGGGACGCTCGTGGTGGTCGCGCTGTTCGGCCTGCTCGGCTACGCCGGGCTGCGCATCGCCATGCGGACGAAGGATCCCTTCGTCCGGCTGTCGGCCGCCGCCACCACCGCCTGGATCGCCGGGCAGGCCGTCGTCAACATCGGCGCCGTCATCGGGGTCTTCCCGGTCACCGGCATCCCGCTGCCCCTGGTGTCGTACGGCGGATCGGCGCTGCTGCCGACGCTCGCGGCGCTCGGCATGCTGCTGTCGTTCGCCAAACAGGAGCCCGGGGCGGCCGAGGCGCTGGCGGCTCGTGGCCCGGGACCGGCCGCGCGGGCTCTAAGCTGGCTTGGCCTGAACGGCCGCGCCAGGCGGCGGCCCGCGGCCTCGCGGGCACCGGCCCGGCAGCAGGCGGCGCAGAAAGCGCGGCCGCGGACGGCACGGAACGGAACGACGCGGGAACGGACGCGGGACAACTCGCGAGAACATCCGCGAGAACATCCGCGAGAACAGGGAGTGACATGAGGGTGGTCCTCGCCGGCGGCGGGACGGCCGGCCATATCGAGCCGGCGCTCGCGCTGGCCGACGCGCTTCGCCGGCTCGACCCGGGGATCGGCATCACCTGCCTCGGCACCGAGCGCGGTCTGGAGACCCGCCTGGTGCCCGCCCGGGGTTACGAGCTCGAACTCGTGCCCGCGGTGCCGCTGCCCCGCTCGCTCAGCCCTCAGCTCCTCACCGTGCCCGGCCGCCTCGCCGGGGCCATCGGCAGCGCCGCGGGCATCCTCGACAGGGTCGGGGCGGACGTCCTCGTCGGCTTCGGCGGGTACGTCGCCACGCCCGGCTACCTCGGCGCCCGGCGGCGCGGGGTGCCGATCGTGGTCCACGAGGCCAACCCCCGGCCCGGCCTGGCCAACCGGCTCGGCGCCCGTCTCACCGAGCACGTCTTCACCGGCCACCCGGAGGCCGCGCTCCCCAACGCCGAGTACATCGGCATCCCGCTGCGCCGCGAGATCAGCATGATGGACCGGCTGTCGATGGGCGACAAGGCGCGGTCGTACTTCGGGCTGGAGTCCGACCGGGTGACGCTGCTGGTGTTCGGCGGCTCGCAGGGCGCCCGCTCCATCAACCAGGCGGCGCTGGAGGCCGCGCCCTACCTGCGGGCGGCCGGCGTCCAGGTGCTGCACGTGATCGGGCCCAAGAACACCGTCGAGGTGGAGCCCCCGCCGGGCGACCCGCAGTACGTGATCCTGCCGTACGTCGACCGGATGGACCTCGCCTACGCCGCCGCCGACCTCGTGCTGTCCCGCGCGGGCGCCATGACGTGCGCCGAGCTCACCGCAGTGGGGCTGCCCGCGGCGTTCGTGCCGCTGCCGCACGGCAACGGCGAGCAGCGCCTCAACGCCGAGCCCATCGTGCGGGGCGGAGGCGGCCTGATGGTCGACGACGCGAACCTGTCGGCCGCCTGGATCGTCCAGACGCTGCTGCCGATCCTGAACGACCCCGAGCGCGTGGTCGCGATGTCCGAGGCCGCGTCGCGGATGGGCCGCAAGGACGCCGACACGGCGCTCGCCCGCAAGGTGCTGGAGATCGCTCACCGATGAGTCTCGTGAAGCTCGTGGATCCCGTGCCCGCGGCCGACCTGGGGCGGGTGCACTTCATCGGCATCGGCGGCGCCGGGATGTCGGGCATCGCCCGGATCCTGCTCAAGCGGGGCGTGCCGGTGTCGGGCAGCGACGCGCGGCCCTCGGAGCTGCTGACCGAGCTGCGTGAGCTGGGCGCGGTCATCCACGTCGGCCACGCCGCCTCGCACATCAAGAACGTGGACACGGTCGTGGTGTCCACCGCGATCCGCGACTCCAACCCCGAGCTGGGGGAGGCGCTGCGGCAGGACCTGCGGGTGATCCCGCGCGCCGCCGCGCTGGCGTCGGTCATGACCGGCCGCACCGGCATCGCCGTGGCCGGCACGCACGGCAAGACCACGACCACCTCGATGCTGACGGTGGCGTTGCAGAAGTGCGGGGAGGACCCGTCGTACTGCGTCGGCGGGCAGCTCGTGACGACCGGGCTCGGTGCCGACGACGGCGCGGGCGAGGTGTTCGTGGCGGAGGCCGACGAGAGCGACGGCTCGTTCCTCATGCTCGCGCCGGGCATCGCGGTGGTGACGAACGTCGAGGCCGACCACCTCGACAACTACGGCGACCCCCAGGCCGTCCACGACAGCTTCGCCCGCTTCGTCGAGCGGATCGGGTCGCTGCTCGTGGTCTGCGCCGACGACCCGGGCGCCGCCGCCCTCGTGCCGGTCGCGCGCGAGCGCGGCCTCACCGTCGTGACGTACGGCGAGAGCCAGGGCGCCGACCTGCGCACGACCGACGTGGTGCCGCGCGGCCTCGGCGTGGAGTTCGCCGTCGAGCTGGGCCCCGCCGCGCCCGGGGGACCGGGACGCGGCGAGGTGCGCCTCGCCGTGCCCGGCCGGCACAACGCGCTCAACGCCACCGCGGTGATCGCCGTGGCCCTCCACCTCGGCCTGCGCTTCGACGACGTGAAGGAGGGCCTGGCCGCCTTCGGCGGGGCCAAGCGGCGGTTCGAGTCGAAGGGCGAGGCCGGGGGCGTGACGGTCTACGACAGCTACGCCCACCACCCGACCGAGCTGACCGCCGACCTGCGCGCCGCCCGCGACGTCGTGACCGGCGACGGCCGGGTCATCGCGGTCTTCCAGCCGCACCTGTACTCGCGGACGCGGTTCTTCGCCGACGAGTTCGGCGCGGCGCTCGGCCTCGCCGACGAGGTGGTCGTGCTCGACGTGTACGGCGCGCGCGAGGACCCCGAGCCGGGGGTCTCCGGCGCCCTCGTCGCGGGGAAGGTCCCGCTGCCCGCCGAGCGGGTCGTCTACGCGCCCGACCGGCAGGCCGTGCCCGCGCTCGTCGCCGGCCGGGCCCGGGCCGGCGACATCGTGCTCACCATGGGCGCGGGAGACGTGACGGAGCTCGGCCCGAGGATCGTCGCGGAGCTGTCCGCCCAGTGATCCGGGGCGTGATCCGGGACGCGAGCCGGAGCGTGGGGGACCGGTGAGGCGGGCCGTCCGGCGTTCGGCCCTCGCCACCCTGCTGACCGGCGGGGTGGTGGGCGTCGCCACGTGGGTCGTGTTCTTCTCGCCCGTCCTCGGCGTGCGGGAGGTCGAGATCACCGGCAACAGCCGGATCCCCGCCGAGCAGCTGCGCCAGGCCGCGGGGGTGCGCACCGGCACCCCGCTCGCCACCGTGGACCTCGCCGAGGTCGAACGGCGGCTGCGGGCGATGCGGGCGGTCGAGTCGGCCGCGGTCGACCGCGGCTGGCCCGGGACGCTGCGCGTCAGCGTGGTCGAGCGCGTCCCCGCCGCCGCCGTGCCCATGGGCCCGACGACCGCGGTGATCGACCGGTACGGCGTCGTGCTGCAGCAGGTCACCGTGGCCCCGCCCCGGCTGCCGGTGCTGCGCGTCCAGCGGGCGGCCGCGGACGATCCCGCCACCAGGGCCGGGCTCACCGTGCTGCGGGCGCTGCCCGAGCGCGTGCTGGAGCGCCTGCGGGAGCTGCGCGTCCCGTCGCCCCGGTCGATCACGCTCAAGCTCACGGACGGCCGTACGGTGATCTGGGGGGACGCGGGGCGCTCGGCGCAGAAGGGACGTGTCCTGCTCGCCGCGCTCGCCAAGCCGGGCACCAGCTACGATGTCAGCTCGCCGCAGGTGGTGACGGTCAGGTGAGAAATCTCACGGGCCGGGAACGCATGATCCGAATCCGGCTCAGGACGGGGCATCGTGCGAATGGGACAGCCCGCGACACGCCGGACGGCCTTGCGGCGCGGTTAGTTGACCCTGGGGGACGCGCAACCCTACTGTCCGTATCAATCCTCAGGTTGACATAACTCTAAATCTCAACTTGAGGGTGAGAGTTCAGAAGACACGCGGGCCATGCCCGCATGAAACGCAAACGAGCGGAAAGGCCCCTCGTCGTGGCAGCACCGCAGAACTACCTCGCGGTCATCAAGGTCGTCGGCATCGGCGGCGGCGGAGTGAACGCCGTCAACCGGATGATCGAAGAGGGACTCAAGGGCGTCGAGTTCATCGCCATAAACACTGACGCCCAGGCGCTGCTGATGAGTGACGCCGACGTGAAGCTCGACGTGGGGCGCGAGCTCACCCGGGGCCTCGGCGCGGGCGCCAACCCGGAGGTGGGCCGCAAGGCCGCCGAGGACCACCGGGAGGAGATCGAGGAGGTCCTCAAGGGCGCCGACATGGTCTTCGTGACCGCGGGCGAGGGCGGCGGCACCGGAACCGGCGGCGCGCCGGTGGTGGCCAGCATCGCCCGTTCGCTCGGCGCCCTCACGATAGGCGTGGTCACCCGGCCCTTCAGCTTCGAGGGCAAGCGCCGGGCCATGCAGGCCGAGGCCGGCATCGAGACCCTCCGCGAGGAGGTCGACACGCTGATCGTCATTCCGAACGACCGGCTGCTGTCGATCTCCGACCGCCAGGTGAGCGTGCTCGACGCGTTCAAGGCCGCCGACCAGGTGCTGCTGTCCGGTGTGCAGGGCATCACCGACCTCATCACCACGCCCGGTCTGATCAACCTGGACTTCGCCGACGTGAAGTCGGTCATGTCCGGCGCGGGCTCGGCCCTCATGGGCATCGGCCACGCCAGGGGCGACGACCGGTCGGTCGCCGCCGCCGAGATGGCGGTCTCCAGCCCGCTGCTGGAGGCGAGCATCGACGGCGCCCACGGCGTGCTGCTGTCCATCGCGGGCGGCTCCGACCTGGGCCTGTTCGAGATCAACGAGGCGGCCCAGCTCGTCAGCAACGCCGCCGCGCCCGACGCCAACATCATCTTCGGCACGGTCATCGACGACGCCCTCGGCGACGAGGTGCGCGTCACGGTCATCGCGGCCGGGTTCGACGAGCCCGCGCCGGCCAAGCCGGCGGCCGCGCCGCTGTCGCGGCCCCAGCAGTCGTCCCGGCCCGCGCAGGCCGCGCCGGCGGCCCGTCCCGCGTCCGCCCCGGCCAAGCCGGAGCCCGCGCAGCCGCCCGTGCGGCCGGTCGGCGGCACGGTGGGCGCGGCGCAGCCCGCCCCCGCGCAGGCGCAGCCCGCGAACGCCGCGCCGCCGGTGACCCAGCTTCCGGTGAACGCGCATTCGGCCCCCCCGGCGCCGCCGGCGCAGCCCGTGAGCCAGCCGGTCCAGCAGGCGGCGGCCGCGCCGCAGGCCCAGCAGGCCGACCCGGTCACGCCGTTCCCGCGCGACGCGCAGGCCGACGGCGGACGCGACCAGGGCGCCACCGGGCCGCTGTCGATCCCGCGCCCCGCTCCCGAGCCGCCGACCCCGATCACCTCCAGGACCACCCAGCCGGGTCCCCGGCGTCCGGTCGTGTTCGAGGAGCAGGAGGAGGAGCTCGACGTGCCGGACTTCCTCAAGTGACCCTGCACGTCCGTACGGCCGGGGGCGCTGTCCGTGGGTGACCGGCGCGAGGAGCTGGCCGCGGCCCTGGCCGAGGTGGAGCGGCGTGTCGAGGACGCCTGCCGGGCCGCGGGCCGGTCGCGGTCGGATATCACCCTGATCGCGGTGACGAAGACGTACCCGGCCTCCGACGTGCGGCTGCTCGCGGAGCTGGGCGTGTCGCACGTCGGCGAGAACCGCGACCAGGAGGCGGCGGCCAAGGCGGCCGAGTGCGCCGGTCTCGGCCTCACCTGGCACTTCATCGGCCAGCTGCAGTCCAACAAGGCCCGCTCGGTCGTCTCCTACGCCCACATGGTCCACTCGGTGGACCGCTCCCGCCTGGTGGACGCGCTCAGCCGCGAGGCCGTGCGCGCGGGGCGCGAGGTGGACTGCCTCGTCCAGGTCGGGCTGGGCGAGGGGGCGGGACGGGGCGGCGCCGCGCCGGAGGAGGTGCCGGCGCTCGCCGGGCTCGTCGCCAAGGCGGAGGGGCTGCGCCTGCGGGGGGTCATGGCGGTCGCGCCGCTGGGGGAGGACCCGGCCGCCGCGTTCGCCCGGCTGCGCGCCGTCGCCGGGCGCGTGCGCGAGGAGCATCCCGCCGCGGACGTGATATCGGCCGGAATGAGTGGAGACATCCCTCAGGCTGTGATGAATGGCGCGACACACCTGCGAGTCGGTACGGCGTTGCTCGGCCGCAGAAAGCCCTTCGTCAGGTAATGTCCCCCAAGTGGACCATGGTGTCCGCGCTCAGGTAGAGGTCGATCAGCGGTGAGCTCAAAGGGGGGTACGGCTACCGCCCTGGCCTTCCGAAGGGACCTTGAAGGCACCAGTAACGCGGAGGACGACGAGCGATGGCCGGCGCGATGCGCAAGATGGCGGTCTACCTCGGTCTCGTGGAGGACGACCGCTACGAAGACAGGTACGCGGCAGAGTACGGCACCGACGAGGAGTACGGCGACGAGGAGTACGACTCGCCGCGGCGCGGCTTCACCGCCCCCTCGGGTGCGCACTCCGGGCCCCTGGAGCGCGAGGACGACACCGAGACGGCCGTCCCCGCTCCGCGTCCCCCCACGACCGTGCTGGAGCGCCGTACGACCGATCTGGCGCGAATCACCACCCTGCATCCCCGCACGTACAACGAGGCGCGGACGATCGGCGAGCACTTCCGCGAGGGCACGCCGGTCATCATGAACCTGACAGAAATGGTCGACAGCGACGCCAAGCGCCTTGTCGATTTCGCGGCAGGTCTCGTCTTTGGCCTACACGGCAGCATCGAACGTGTTACCAACAAGGTGTTCCTGTTGTCCCCCGCCAACGTTGAGGTGACCGCCGAGGACAAGGCCAGAATCGCGGAACGCGGCTTCTTCAACCAGAGCTAGAGTTCCATACATGAACAGTGACCGGCTTAGCGGTGCCCGTGCGGCCCGAGGACGGCTGGACCGAGGGGAGGCGGGGCTCGACTGTGGGGATCATTAGCGAGATCTTGGTCATCGCCCTGACCCTCTTCCTGGTTCTGCTGATCGGCAGAATGATCATAGATACGGTGCAGGCGTTCGCCCGCGCCTGGCGGCCCACCGGGGTCGTCCTGGTGCTGGCGGAGGTCGTTTACACAGTGACCGACCCGCCTCTCAAGTTCCTCCGCCGTTTCATTCCGCCCCTCAGGTTGGGTACGGTGGCCTTTGACCTGAGCTTCACAGTGCTGTTCATTGTGGTTTTGGTCTTGATCCAAGTCGTGAACGCGCTTCGTTGATCGGGTACCGTCCGACCGGACAGACTCCAAGCGCGCCAAGGAGACCCAAATGCCGTTGACGCCCGCCGATGTGCGGAACAAGCAGTTCAGTACCACCCGGCTGAGGCCGGGGTACGACGAGGAGGAGGTCGACGCGTTCCTCGACGAGGTCGAGGCCGAGTTGGACCGTCTCATCCAGGAGAACGAGGAACTCCGCGCGAAGCTGGCCGAGTGCCTCAGGGGCAAGGTCCCCGGGGGCATGGGCATGCCCGGCTCCATGCAGATGGCTCCCGCTCCGGTGGCCGAGCCGAAGCCCGAGATGATGGCCCCCCAGCCGGAGCCGATCAAGCCTCCGGAGCCGGCCCGTCCCGAGCCGGTGCCCGTCGGCATGGGCCTGCCGCCCGCCGAGGACAACATGGACACCGCGGCCCGCGTGCTCGCCCTCGCCCAGCAGACGGCCGACCAGGCGATCGCCGACGCCCGTCGCGAGGCGGACGAGACCGTGACCCGCGCCCGGCGCGAGGCCGACGACATCCTCGGCAAGGCCCGCCGTCAGGCCGAGCAGATCATCGGCGACGCCCGCGCCCGCGCCGAGACGCTCGAGCGCGACGCGCAGGAGCGGCACCGTCAGGCCATGGGCACCCTGGTGCAGACCCGCGACGAGCTGGAGCGCAAGGTCGAGGAACTGCGCAGCTTCGAACGCGAGTACCGCAGCCGCCTCAAGCTCTACCTGGAGAACCAGCTCGCGGAGCTGAACGTCGCCGGTGAGGGCAGCGGAGGCTTCCCGATCGTGGGCGCCGCCCCGGCCATGGCCCACGCCGTCGCCCCCGGTCCCCAGCAGATGGGCGCCGCCCCCAACCCGTTCGGCCAGGAGCCCTCGCAGCACTCCGGCGCCTTCCCCGGTCCCGACGGCCCCCACAACGACCGCCGGTAAGCAGTGGCGGGTCCTCGCAGGGACCCGATAGCTCGGAGAACCCCCCGTGATCCTCATCAGCGCCGCACTGGTCCTCGCCGCAATCGTCCTGCTCATCGCGGGCGTCGTGCTGGGGACACCCCCTCTCGTGATGTGGTCGATCGTCGTCAGCGTGCTGTCGGCGGTCTGCCTGCTGATCGGGGCACTGCTGAGGCGCCACGAGCTGTTCCCGGCCGGCGGGCGTGCCGCCGAGGGAACGGCTCCCACCCCCCCGGGTTCGTCCGTGCCCCAGCTCGCGCACGTCGGTGCCGTGAGCGGGGCGTACGGCGGAGCCCTCGCCGGGGCGCCGGCGCATCCGGTGGCGACGCCCATGGTTGCGGCACCGCCGGTCACGCATCACGGGGCACTGCCCCCCCAGACCTTCCCGTCCCCGCCGCCCCAGCGGACGGGACCGATCGCGCGGCCCCCGGCCGCCTCGGGGCGCGGCCTCGCCCCCGACGCGATCGTCCTCGTGATTCCCGGGCGCAAGCGCTTCCACCTGGCCACCTGCCGTCAGCTCGTCGGGCGGGAGACCGAGGAGCTGACCCACGAGGAGGCCCGCGAGGAGGGCTTCACCCCCTGCACCACCTGCCTCCCCGAAGCCTCGGCCCGTATGGCCGAGCCGGAGGAGGCCGCGCCGCGCGGCGATTCGATCCGCGGCGATTCGATCGGCGACGAGAGCCTGCGCGCCGAAGCGGCTCCCACGACCACCATGCCTGCGGCCGGGAGCACCGGCACGACCGGCGGCGAACCGACCCGTCCCACGCCCGCTGACCCGGAGCCGCCCTTAGCGCGGCTTCCTCAGCCCGGCGTCCCGGGGCCGCGCCTGCCCGAGTCGCCCGCCCCCGAGCCGTCCGTTCCGCCCGCGCAGGCCGATGACACGCAGGCCGGGGACACGCCGTCCGGTGACGAAGCGCGTGAAGAGTCCTCCGAGACGCCTCGAAAGGCGCCCGGCGGTCCGGAGGCCGAAACGGCCGACGCGGCCGACGCGGCCGACGCCGGCGCCGAGGACGACGGGCACACGCCGGTCGACTGGTTCGGCCGCGGCGGGGCGCAGCCGTCCGATGCCGACGCAGACGCTGCGGTGCCGGAGCGCGCCGCACCGTCCGAGCCGCCGTCCGGATCCTCCGCGTCGTCCCGGCCATCCGCCACGTCATGGTCCGCACCGGCCTGGTCTCCGCCGGCAGCGGGATCGGCGTCGGGCCCGACGGACGACGAGACGGACGAGTCGATCACCGACACCGCCGAGCACGACTGGTTCCGGCCCGGCCGGGTCTCCCGGCCGTGGGACCCCGCGCGGTCCAAGGCGGCCGAGGCGGCGGAGGACGCACCGTCGTCCGGGGACGGCGACCCCGGGGACGACGCGGCAGGGGAGAAGACGCCCCAAGAGACTCCGGCCTCTTCGCGGACGGCCGGCTCCTCCCCTGCGGACGACGAGCAGGCTCGTGACACCCAGACCTCCCGCAAGCAGGGCGACCCCGATGCGGACGCGAACGCGTCCCCGGCGGACGCCCCCACGTCCCCGCCCGCGGGGACCGGAGAGCCGGTGGAGCCGGCAGAGATCCGCGAATCCGGGCGCGCCGGATTCGCGGCCTCGGCCGGCTCCACCTCCGGCGGCCGGAAGACCGGCGAGAGGGCCGGTGCGGACTCCTCATCCGACGAGCCCGGCGCCGATGAGGCGGGCCGCGGCTAGAAGGCCGGTCACCGAGGACGACCAGGCCGCGCCCGGCACGTCCCCGCCCTGCCGCGCCGGGTCGGCCCGGCCGCCGTGAACTCCGGCCGTGTGCGATGCGCTCGCGCAGCCGCCCGCCTCGGTGAGGCGAACCTTGAGCGCAGGGTCCCGTGTCGCGTCACCGGGGCCGTATGGACGTATGGACCGGCCCCGGTGACGTCGGGCGACAGCCCGGCTCAGGCCTTGCGGAGGCGGAAGGACAGGCCGAGGTCGGCGTCCTCGTGGACCGGCAGGTCCTCGTCCGGGGCGCCTTCCGCGATCCGGGAGGCGAGCACCTCGTCGGCCACGGCGCCGGCGGCTCCGCGCAGCGCCTCGGCCAGCTCACCCTCGGCCGACCACCACAGGTCGATGCGGTCGGTGATGGACAGCCCGGTCGACTTGCGGGCCTCCTGGACGAGCCGGATCACGTCGCGGACCAGACCCGCCCGGCGCAGTTCGTCGGTGATCGCCAGGTCCAGGGCCACGGTCTCGCCGGTGCCGGTGTCCACCGCGCCGGTCTCCACAGCCCAGCCCGACTTGGGCTGCTCGGTCACGATCACGTCGTCCGCGCCCAGCTCCACCGTGCCCAGCTCGCCGGCCTCGACCGTCGCGGTCCCGCCCGAGCGCAGGGCCCGGGCCAGCGCCGCGGGGTCGGCCGCCGACACGGCGGAGGCGACGAGCTTGGTCTGCGAGCCGAACCGCTTGCCGAGGCTGCGGAAGTTGGGCTTGACCGTGAACGTCACCAGGTCGGCGGAGAAGCCGGACAGGTCCTCCAGCCGCTGGACGTTGAGCTCGTCGGCGATCAGCTCGCGCAGCTCGCCGGGGAGCGCGGCCCAGCCGGGGGCGCCGACCAGCGCCCGGCCGAGCGGCTGGCGGGTCTTGACCGACGAGGACGCGCGGGCCGAACGGCCCAGCTCGACCAGGCGGCGCACCAGCGCCATCCGCTCCGACAGCTCGGGGTCGAGCAGCGCGGTGTTCACCTCGGGCCAGGCGGCCAGGTGCACCGAGGCCGGGGCGTCCGGGTCGCGCAGCACGTCCCACAGGTAGTCGGTGAGGAACGGCACGAGCGGGGCCATGAGACGGGTGACGGTCTCCAGGCACTCGTACAGCGTCGCGAAGGCCGACGCCTCACCGGACCAGAAGCGGCGGCGCGAGCGGCGGACGTACCAGTTGGACAGGTCGTCCAGGAACTCGGTGAGCCGCCGCCCGGCCCGGGCGGTGTCGAACTCCTCCATCGACGCGGTGACCTCGGCCACCGTGCGGTGCAGCTCCGCCAGCGCCCACCGGTCGATCAGCGGCCGCTCGGCGTACGCCGGGGCGTCGGCCATCCGGGCCGGCGACCACGACTCGGCGTTGGCGTAGAGCGCGAAGAACGACGCGGTGTTCCAGTAGGTCAGCAGGACCTTCCGGACGATCTCCTCCAGCGCGGCGTGGCCGATCCTGCGCGGGGCCCAGGGGGACCCGGAGGTGGCCATGTACCAGCGCAGGGCGTCGGCGCCGTGCTGGTCCATCAGCGGCATCGGCCGCAGCACGTTGCCCAGGTGCTTGCTCATCTTGCGGCCGTCCTCGGCGAGGATCAGGCCGAGGCAGAGCACGTTCTCGTACGACGACCGGCCGAACACCAGCGTGCCGACGGTCATCATCGAGTAGAACCAGCCACGGGTCTGGTCGATCGCCTCGCAGATGAACTGGCCGGGGAAGGAGCTCTCGAAGACCTCCTTGTTGACCAGCGGCGCGCCCCACTGGGCGAACGGCATGGCGCCCGAGTCGTACCAGACGTCGATCACGTCGGGCACGCGCCGGGCCTCCGCCTGACACGACGGGCAGGGGAAGGTCACGTCGTCGACGTACGGGCGGTGCGGGTCGAGTCCGGTCAGGTCGCGGCCCGCCAGCTCGCCCAGCTCCTCCAGCGAGCCGACGCAGGTGACGTGGTCCTCGTCCCGGGAGCAGACCCACAGCGGCAGCGGCGTGCCCCAGTAGCGGGACCGCGACAGCGCCCAGTCGACGTTGTTGCGGAGCCACTCGCCGTACCGGCCGTGCTTGATGGTCTCGGGGAACCAGTTGGTGCGCTCGTTCTCCGCGAGGAGCCGGTCCTTGATCTCCGTGGTCCTGATGTACCAGGACGGCAGCGCGTAGTAGAGGAGCGGGGTGTGGCAGCGCCAGCAGTGCGGGTAGCTGTGCTCGAAGTGCTCGCCGCGGAACAGCAGGCCGCGCTCGCGGAGGTTGTCCGTCAGCGGCTCGTCGGCGTCCTTGAAGAACAGGCCGCCGACGAACGGCACGTCCGGCAGGAAGCGACCGTCCGGGCCGATCGGGTTCACCACCGGCAGGCCGTAGCGCTTGCAGACCGTCATGTCGTCGGCGCCGAAGGCGGGGGCCTGGTGGACCAGGCCGGTGCCGTCCTCGACCGTGACGTACGTGCCGAGCACGACGTAGTGGGCGTCCTCGATGTCCACCAGGTCGAAGGGGCGCCGGTAGGCGGTGTGCTCCAGCTCGGAGCCCTTGTAGGTGGCCAGCACCTCGGCGTCCTCGCCGAGGACCCGCCGCAGCAGCGGCTCGGCCACCACGAGCACCTCGTCGCCGCGCCGGGCCGCGACGTACGTCACGTCGGGGTGCACGGCGACCGCGGTGTTGGACACCAGGGTCCAGGGCGTGGTGGTCCAGATCAGCAGCGAGGCGCCCAGCTCGGCCAGGGGGCCGGACACGACGGGCATCCGCACGTACACCGACGGGCTGGAGACGGTCTCGTAGCCGCCGGGCTGGCCGAGCTCGTGGTCGGACAGGCCCGTGCCGCAACGGGGGCAGTACGGCGTGATGCGGTGGTCGCGGAACAGCAGGCCCTTGTCCCAGACGACCTTGAGCGACCACCAGACGGCCTCGACGTACTGGGGGTCCATCGTGCGGTAGGCCTGGGACATGTCGACCCAGTAGCCCATCCGCTCGGTCATCTCCTCGAACGCGTCCACGTGCCGCAGCACCGACTCGCGGCAGCGCGCGTTGAACTCGGCGATGCCGTACGACTCGATCTCGGGCTTGCCGGACAGGCCGAGTTCCTTCTCGACGGCGACCTCGACGGGCAGGCCGTGGCAGTCCCAGCCGGCCTTGCGGGGGACGTGGTAGCCGCGCATCGACTTGTAGCGGGGGAAGACGTCCTTGAAGACGCGGGCTTCGACGTGGTGCACGCCGGGCATGCCGTTGGCGGTGGGCGGGCCCTCGTAGAACACCCAGGACGGGCCGCCGGCGTTCTGCTCCAGCGAGCGCTCGAAGACCTTCCCGTCCCGCCAGCGTTCGAGGACCTCGTGCTCGAGGGCCGGCAGGTCGACCTGCGCGGGAAGTGAGCGGAAATGGTGGGAAGACATCGTCGGGCGGAACCTCCACGCGGTGGCTGTGACAGCGCTGCTGACATGGCGTGAAGGGACGAAGCCGGGTGCGGCTCCGCGGTACCACCCTTCTTGACGCCCGGCCGGTGGCGGACGCCCTCTCGTTTTGTCTCCGCTGCCGGTTCTACTCGGCCGGGACGGCCTTTCCTCCGGCGGCTCCGGGGTGATCTTCCCTCCGTGGCCCGCCCCGGGCTCACACCGTCCCCGGGTCGCTGAGCGGGCGGATGCGGAGGTACTCGTCCCCATCAACGCCTTGCAGACTACGACGATAACGCAACCCGGCCGCGAGGGCTTCCCGATATACGGCCGGCGATCCGGGTGAGACCCGGCTCGTCGCGGGAATACGGGGGAGGACGCCGGTGGCACCACTCGCGACAAAGAGATCGAAATAGAGGGCGACGAGGAGGAGCTGGCTGAATGCGCCATCCGGGTACGGGTGGGGTAAAAGCCTCGGCGAGTCCGTTGCCGATCCGTTATCGGCGACTTATTCTGCCCGGACCGGCCCGATGTGCGCCCTGCCCCCGAGGGCAGGGGCTCGAAGGGTTCCTGGGCGAAGGGGAGGCCCGCAATGACGACGCGCACGGCGAGAACCGCCATCGGTGAGGACGTCTGGTCCGAGGAGGAGCTCGCCGAGGTCCGGGAGCGGCTGCGGCACGAGATCGAGGAGTTGCGCGCCGACATCGCCAGGGCGGAGGAACAGCTCGCGTCCGGTGACGTGAGCCAGGGCGCGGGGGACGATCCGGCCGATGCCGGGGCCAAGACGTATGAGCGTGAGCGTGAGATCGCCCTTACCCTGAATGCGCGCGACCTGCTCGCGCAGAACGAGCGGGCGATCGCCCGCGTCGAGGCAGGGACTTACGGAGAGTGCGAATCGTGCCACAAGCCGATCGGCAAGGAGCGCCTGAGGGCATTCCCGAGAGCGACGCTGTGCGTAGCGTGCAAGCAGCGGGAGGAGCGTCGCTGAGCGGCTCCGGCCCCGCGAGGCCCGACCGGGCGCGGAGGATCGCCCTCCTCGCCCTCCTGGCTTCGGTCGTCTACGTGCTCGACCAGGTCAGCAAGTTCCTGGTCGTGGAGTTCCTGGAGCACGAGGAGCCGCTCACCGTCGTTCCCGGCGCGCTGGTGCTGACCGTGATCCGCAACCCCGGCGCCGCCTTCAGCATCGGCACCGGCATGACGATCGTGTTCACGGTGATCGCACTGGCCGTGGTCGTCGCCATCGTGCGTACGGCGCGGCAGTTGCGCAGCCTGCCCTGGGCGATCACGCTCGGCCTGCTGCTGGGCGGCGCGGTCGGCAACCTGACCGACCGCGTCTTCCGGTCGCCGGCGCCGCTCCAGGGGCACGTGGTCGACTTCATCCAGGTGTTCCCCGTCACCCGGTTCCCGGTGTTCAACGTCGCCGACTCGGCCATCGTGTGCGGCGGCGTGCTCGCCGTGTTCCTCGCCTGGCGCGGCTACCAGATCGACGGCACCCGCCAGACGGACGAGCAGGCCGAGGACCGTGCCGACGAGCAGGCCGGCGAGCGGGCGGGGGAGCGGGCCGATGGGTGACCAGCGCAGTCTGCCCGTCCCGGACGGCCTGGAGGGCGAGCGTCTCGACGCCGCCCTGGCCCGGCTGTTCGGCTTCTCCCGCACCCGCGCGGCCGAACTGATCGCCTCGGGGGACGTGCTGGTCGACGGCGCCGTCCCGGCCAAGTCCGACCGCGTCCACGCCGGGGCCTGGCTGGACGTCACGATCCCGCCGCCGCCCGCGGCGCCGATGCCCGTGGCCGAGCCCGTCCCGGGCATGACGATCCTGCACGAGGACGACGACATCGTCGTCGTGAGCAAGCCGATCGGCGTCGCGGCGCACCCGACCGTCGGCTGGACCGGCCCCACCGTGATCGGCGGCCTGCTCGGCGCCGGCCACCGGGTGTCCACGAGCGGCGCGGCCGAGCGCCAGGGCATCGTCCACCGGCTCGACGCCAACACCACCGGCGTGATGGTCGTCGCCAAGAGCGAGCGGGCCTACGCCCACCTCAAGCGGGCGTTCAAGGAGCGCACGGTCGACAAGCGCTACCACGCGCTCGTCCAGGGGCACATGGACCCGCTGCGCGGCACCGTGGACGCGCCGATCGACCGGCATCCGTCGGGCGACGGGCGCTTCGCGGTGGTGGCCGGGGGCAAGGACTCGGTCACGCACTACGACACGATCGAGGCGTTCCGGGCGGCGTCGCTGCTCGACATCAAGCTGGAGACCGGCAGGACCCACCAGATCCGGGTCCACATGGCCGCGCTCCGGCATCCCTGCGTGGGCGACCTGCTGTACGGCGCCGATCCCACCCTCGCCGCCCGTCTCGGCGTGAGCCGGCAGTGGCTGCACGCCGTCTCGCTGTCGTTCGAGCACCCCGCGACGGGGGAGTGGATGACCTTCACGAGCGACTACCCCGCCGACCTGGCCCGCGCGCTGGAGATCCTCGCGGACGAGGGCTGACGGGGTCCGTCACGCCCCCCAGTCGTTCTCCGGCTGGGTGTAGCCGTCGGGGATGTCAGCGGTGTCCTCGTCCGTGGTGGCCGTGTGGCCCTCGCCTTTTCCCGGGCCTCCACTCTTGCCCTGGGTCGGCGCGACGGATCCGCCGCCCTTCCCGGACTTGGGTGTGGAGGGCTGCCCCTTGCCGGACCCGTTGCCGGGGTGGTTCGCCTGGCCGGAGCCCTTGTCGGGCTTGGACGCGGCTCCGTCGGGCTTTCCCTTGGGCTTCGCACCGCCGTTCCCGGCGGCGGAGTTCCCGGTGGGCCCGTTTCCGGGTCCACCGCGGTGGTCCGGGCGTTGCCCGCTCCCGGGGTTGGCCACCGGCTGGGTGGCCGCCTTCCGCTCCGCCCCGCTGCTCTCTGTCCGCCTGCCGCTCTTGGCGGCCTCGGGAGTCTTGGTCGTGAAGACCGTCACCGTGGGCGTGCTCACCACGGTGGTTCCCCGGGGGTCGGCCGGAGGCCGGGCGGTGGCGAACGCGACGGCGCCCGCCGCCAGGCCGACGAGCGCGACGAGGGCCCCCGAGCCCGCCGCCAGCGCCCACGGGCTGCGGCGTCCGTTCACCGGCACGTGAGCGGGGACCGGGGTCGGCGCCGGGGTGATCCCGGGGAGGGGCGCGGGCGTGGGCGCGGGAGTCGGCGCGGTGCCCTCGAACCCGGGCATCAGCCGGGCGAACCTGGGCGGCTGCCGCGGGCGCGGCACGACCGGGCCGGTCACCTGGCCGGTGGCCACGGCGTGCAGGTGCTGCGCGGCGTAGTCCGCGCTCATCCTGCGGTCCGGGTCCTTGACCAGCAGACCCTCGATGACCGGCGCGAGCGGGCCGGCGTTGTGCATCGGGCCGGCCTCCTCGTACATGACCGCGGCCAGCGTCGCCAGCGCATGGCCGCGGTTGAACGGCGAGCGCCCCTCGACCGCCAGGAACAGCGTCACCCCGAGCGACCACAGGTCCGACGCCCGCTGCGCCTGCCGGCCCGCGGCCCGCTCCGGGGCGATGAACGCCGGGGTGCCGATCAGCATGCCGGTGCGGGTGACGGGCGAGTCGTCCTCCATCGCGGCGATGCCGAAGTCCGTCAGCACGACTCTGCCGTCGTCGGCGAGCAGCACGTTGTCGGGCTTGACGTCCCGGTGCAGCACCCCGTTGGCGTGGGCGACGCGCAGCGCGGCCAGCACCTGCGACCCGATCTCCGCCACCCGCCGGGGCGGCAGGGGGCCCTCGTCGCGGATGACCGACCCCAGCGTCCGGGACGGGATAAGTTCGAGGACGATCCAGGGGTAGCCGTTCTCCTCGAAGGCGTCGTACACTGCCGCGACGCTCGGATGGCTCAGCCGCCCGGCGGCTCTGGCCTCGCGGAAGGTCCTGATGGTGAAGACCTCCCGCTCCGGGCCGGTGAGCTCGGCCGACGCGAGCAGCTCCTTGACGGCGACCTCACGTTCGAGCACCTGGTCGACGGCTCGCCACACGGTGCCCATGCCGCCCCGCCCCAGCGGCTCGATCAGGCGATAGCGTCCTGCCACGACACGTTCGGAGGTCTGCGCTTCAGCCATGATTGTCGCGCTACCCCACTTGGGCGAACGCATGCGACATCATTGCTCTTCAGGGGCGAAATCGCCCTTGACCTGCGGATCTTAACCGAATCGTTATTTCGGCCTGAAGGTGCGCTCGAAGACGCGGAAATAGGACAAACCGGAAGTCCATCGGGAGTCGGCGACCTGCCAGTAGAGGGCGACGCAGCGGCCGTCGTCGAGCCGGAAGGCGCGGTCGAGCACCCGTACCCGGCCGGCGTCGGTCCTGTGCGTGAACTCCCAGTCCGCGGCGGGCACACCGAGGTATTCCGTGGACGTGACGCCGATGCGCTCGTAGTCGCGCAGGTACCCCTTCTTGGTCGAGGCCGACTCCACCGTGCGCACCGCGGCCATCGGGTCGTCGGTCTCCCACGGGGTCAGGTCCACCTGCAGGTAGTCGCGCCCGCTCGGGTGGTGGAAGCGCACCCGGGTGGCCTCCCTGAGGTACGGGACCCAGCCGGAGGGCAGGGCGATCGAGAAGCCGAGCCGGTCGTGGTGAACCTTCCAACCGGCGGGCAGTGTGGCGGCCGTCGGCGTGGGGGATTTCGGGGACGGCTCCGCGGAGGGCTCATCCGACGGTGTCTCCGACTGCCGGGGGTCCTCGGCGGGCTCGGCGTCGTCGCCGGAGGCGGAGTCCGCGGTGGAGTCTGAGGTGGAGTCCGCGGTGGAGTCCGAGGTGGAATCCGGGCCAGAGGTGGGGCGGTAGCCCGTCGGCGTGAGGTCCTCGGCCGCGGTCCCGCCGCCGTTCAGCTTGCTGTAGCCGTACCAGCCGCCCGCGGCGAGGGCCACGAGCAGCAGCGGTAACAGGACGAGCAGGGTCACTCTGAGAGCGGAGCCGCGCCTCGCAGGGCGCGCGCCCGGTGCGGTGTGCGCGCCGTACGGATGGGCGCCGTACGGCGGAGGGGCGCCGGTCGGCGCGCCGTTCCAGGGGCCGGACTGCCCCGGGTGGCCCGGCGTGGACGGCGAACTGTTCCAGGGGCCGCCGTAGGGCTGCCCGGTCGGCGCGCCGTTCCAGGGGCCGGGCTCGGGCCCCGGTCCCGCGGGGACGGCCTCCTGCCCGGCCGACAGGGCCGCGTTGAGCAGGGCGGCGGCCTCGGCCGCGCCGATGCGCCGGGCCGGGTCCTTGCGCAGCAGGCCCTCGAGCGCCGGCGTCAGGGCGCCCGCCCGCAGGGGCGGGGCCGGGTCGTCGTGCAGGATGGCCGCCATCGTGGCCACGGGGGAGTTGCGGTCGAACGGGGTCCTGCCCTCGACCGCCGCGTACAGCGTGGCGCCGAGGGACCACAGGTCGGACTCGGGGGTCGCGGGGTGGCCGTTCAGCCGCTCCGGCGGCATGAACGCGGGGGTGCCGGTGATGCCGCCGGTCATGGTCAGCCCGGCCTCCTCCGGCATCGTCGCGATGCCGAAGTCGGTCAGCACCACCCGGGTCTCCCCGTTGAGCAGCACGTTCTCCGGCTTGACGTCCCGGTGCAGCACGCCCGCGGCGTGCGCGGTGCACAGCGCGTCGAGCACCTGCAGGCCGATCGCGGCGACCCGGGCGGGTGGGAGCGGGCCCTGGTCGCGCAGCACCTGGCCCAGCGACCGCGACTGCACCAGCTGCATCACGATCCAGGGGCGGCCGTCCTCCTCGATCACGTCGTGGACGACGACGACGTTCGGGTGGTCGATGCGGCCGGCCGCCCGCGCCTCGCGGATGGTGCGCCGGTTGAAGGTCTGCCTGTCCTCTTCCGAGGTGGGGTGGTAGAGCACCTCTTTCACGGCCACCGTACGGTCGAGCAGGTCGTCGTGGGCACGCCAGACGACGCCCATGCCCCCGCGGCCGATCGGTTCGAGCAGGTGGTACCTGCCCGCCACCCGACGCTCCTCGTCCACCCTGTCCTCCTCCAAATCTTCTGAATGGTCCCACAGGCCGGAGCGTGGCCGTCCGCCCCGAACCCGGCGAGACCGGAAGAAGTGCGCGGTGAACGACGGGCGAACCCGATGCCCACTTGTTATCGGACGTTATATAAGGAGGATTCGGTCAGGTGGTGGCGCGACGACATGCGGAAACGTGACTGCTCACACTTTCCGTCGCGCTGCGGTTATATTTCGCGCCTCTTGTCCGGTTTATTCCCTCCTAATACTGTCCGCAGTGACTTTGTCGTTTCCCGGACGGGGTGCTCCCCCGAGACATCCCCGTCCCCCGCCTGGAGGCGAGATGCGGTTACGCACGACCTTGTGCGGAAGATCCCCCTACGGCATCGCGCTCGGCGCCGCGGTCCTGGTGTCGGCCGCGCTCACGCTGACGCCGGCGTCCCCCGCGCAGGCCGGCCCGGCCGGTAAGGCACCCGCGCGGTGCAGTACCGACCCGGACGCCCACCTGGCCGGAGTGCCCGATCCGGCGCAGTTCTTCGGTTTCCCGCTGGGCAAGGGGCAGCCCCGGGTGCTCACGACCGAAGAGATCAAGAAGTACGTGGACGCCGTGGCAGGCGCCTCGGACCGCGTGGTCACGGGCACGGTGGCGCACAGCGTCACCGGCCAGGAGCTGCCGTACGCCATCGTGTCCGACTCCCGCAACATGGTCCCGGGTCAGCTCAAGAAGATCGCGGACCGGATCCGCTCGCTGCGCGACCCGAGGTCGCTGAAGGCGGACAAGGCGGCGCGCATCGCCGCCGACTCGCCCGCCATCGTGTGGATCGCCGGGAACGTCCACGGCGGCGAGAAGAGCGGCGCCGACGCCGCCCTCAAGACGCTGTACGAGCTGGCCGGCGGCCTGTCCTGCGACGTCGCCAAGCGCAACGACAACCTGGTCACGGTCATCATGCCGACCCAGAACCCGGACGGCCGCGACGCGAGCCGCAGGACGAACGAGTACGGCTTCGACCTCAACCGGGACTGGTTCGCCCGCACCCAGCCGGAGACCGACGGCAAGATCGAGATGCTCCGGCGGTTCCCGCCGCAGGTCTTCGTCGACGCGCACGAGATGGGCGGACGGCAGTACTTCTTCCCGCCCAACGCCGACCCGATCCACCACGAGATCCCCGACCAGCCGGTGGACTGGATCAACCGCATCGGCGCGGCGAACGCCGCGGGATTCGGCTACAACGGCGCATGCGGCGGCGCGGTCACCACCGAGTGCTACTTCAACTACGCGACCTACGACCTGTTCTACATGGGCTACGGCGACAGCGTCCCGGCCGCCGGTTTCGGCGCCGCCGGGATGACGTTCGAGAAGGGCAGCTCGTCGGCGGTCGAGGACCGGGTGCAGCAGCAGTTCAACACCCAGTGGGCGACGACCGGCTGGGCCGCCGACAACCGGCGCGAGATCCTGGACGGCTACTACTCGATCTGGCGCACCGCGCTCGCCGAGGGGGCCGCGGGCGCCCTGGAGCCGAACGAGGTCGTCCAGCCGTCCAACACGGTCCGGTTCCCGGTGCCCGACGTGACGGTCCGGTCCTACTTCCTGCTGCCCGACCGGCAGCTCGGCGACGTGCGCCGGCTGGTCGAGCGGCTGCGCCGCATGGACGTCGAGGTCTACCGGGTGCGCAAGCCCGTGAAGGTGCCCTCCGCGCGGGTCTTCGGCGGCCGGACCGCCGCCGACGTGACGGTCCCCGAGGGGGCCTACTGGATTCCGATGGACCAGCCGCAGAAGCACTGGATCCAGGCGGTCATGGGAGAGGACCCCTACGTTCCGTTCCCCTACTTTTACGACGTCTCCTCGTGGAGCAACCCCCTGCTCGCGGGCGTGAACGCCATGTCCACCGGCGACGCGCTGTCGCCGAAGGCCGACCTCGTCAAGGACGTCGACGGCGGCGTGGCCTCCGCCGCGCCACGGGGCGGGTCGTACTCCTACCCGATGGACTCGGCCGCCGCCGCCGAACTGACCTTCCGGCTGCTCGGCGCGGGCGTGCCGCTCACGCGTGACGCCGGTAGCGGAGTCGTCGGCCTGCCCGCCGCGGCGATGAACCGCGGCGAGCTGGACAAGCTCGCCCGCTCGCTGGGCGTGACGGTCGAGGGCCGCGCCGCCCCGGCCTCCGGCGCCGCGCTGCGCACGCCCGACGTCGGCCTGTTCGCCGGCACCGGCGTCTCCACCGCCTCCGGGTCGTACGGCGAGGCCCGCTACGTGCTCGGCGACCGCTGGGGCCTCGACCTCAAGCCGGTGACCACGGCCGACGTCAACGGCAACACCCCGGCCTTCACCGAGCGGACCGTCCTGCTCGTCCCGGACGGCAGCAGCTCCAACGGCGGGCTGACCGCGCAGGGCCTGGCCAACCTCAGGCAGTGGGTGGCCGCGGGCGGCACGTACGTCGGGCTGCGCAACGAGGGCACCCGGGTCGCCAGGTCCGCCGGCCTCACCTCCACGACCGAGAAGGCCAAGCCGACCGGCTACCAGGTCATCGGCTCGCACTTCCGGGTGGACGTGACCCAGGGCAGCCCGGTGTCACTCGGCCGGCCGGCGGAGGACTTCCAGTTCAACAACGGCGACCCGATCCTCAGCCCCAGCCAGACCGGGGTGAACGTGCTCACCTACCCCTCCGACGACACGTTCTGGTCCAACGGCTACACGGTGGGCGCCGAGGCGCTCAAGGGCACCGTCTCCCTGGTCGACGAGCCGACCGGCGCCGGACACGCCGTGCTGTTCGCCTACAACCCGCTGTTCAGGGCGTACAACGAGAACGGCATCCACCTGCTCGCCAACGCGCTGCTGTATCCGGCGGGCGCGCCGCAGACGTCGCCGCAGGCCAAGCAGCGCACCGCCCCGGTCCCGGACCCGCTGCGCGTCGCCGCGGCGGCGGCGGAGGAGCCGCCGAACCTCGGCGGGGAGTGGCGGCCGATCGTCATCCAGGTGGCCGACGCCGACCTCGCACGCACCCGCGCGGTCGTCGAGCGCTACACGGACACGGCGCTGACCGCGTCCGCGGACGGCTCGTCCTACGTCACGATCCCGAACCCCGACGGCCTGTCCGCCGACGAGCACCCGTTCGTCCGCGACCTGGTCCGCGACCTCGGTGCGGCGGGCATCCCGCTCCGCTCCGTCGTCGCCTGACCCCCGCCCGACTCCATTGAAAGGAACTCACATGCCATCGTCCCGTTCGCGCCGGGCGGCGCGGATCGGCGGCGCCGCGCTCGCGGCCGCGCTGCTCACCGCGACCCAGGCGACCACGGCGCTCGCGGCGCCCGGGAACCCCGGGGAGCCGCGCTACTCCGCGGGCGCCCCCTCGCTCGGCGACCCGTACTTCCCGGACCAGGGCAACGGCGGCTACGACGTGCGGCACTACGACGTCACGTTCTCCTACGACCCCGCCACCAAGGTCATGGACGCCACGACGGTGATCACCGCGGTCGCCACCCAGGACCTCGACCAGTTCGACCTGGACTTCCGCGGCCCGGAGATCACGTCGCTGAAGGTCGGCAAGCACCCGGCCGGCTACCGGCGGGACGGGCAGGAGCTCGTCGTCACCCCGCGGCCGAAGCTCAAGACCGGGGAGACCTTCACGGTCACGGTGACGTACGCCGGGACGCCGCCGGTCGTCACCGATCCGGACGGCTCGATCGAGGGCTGGGTGCCGACCGACGACGGCGTCTTCGTGCCGGGCGAGCCGCAGGGCGCGCCGGCGTGGCTGCCCTCCAACGACAGTCCCGCCGACAAGGCGACGTTCACCTTCCGGGCGACGGTCCCCGAGGGCGTCACGGTGGTCGGCAACGGCCGCCTGGTGTCCAGGACGACCGCGAACGGCAGGACGACGTTCGTGTGGGACTCGGCCGAGCCGATGGCGACCTATCTCGCCACGGTGACCCTGGGGAACTTCGTCGTGACCGAGACGACCACGCCGAGCGGCATCCCGGTCTACACGGCCGTGGACCCGCGCCTGGTGACCCAGTCGGCCGCGGCCGTCGCCCGGATTCCCGACATCCTTGAGTACTTCTCCTCGATCTTCGGGCCGTACCCCTTCAACCAGGCGGGCGCCATCATCGACCGCGCGCCGGACGTCGGCTACGCCCTGGAGAGCCAGACCAAGCCGATCTTCTCCAGCGCGCCCGGCGTCGGCACGATGGCGCACGAGCTCGCGCACCAGTGGTACGGCGACAGCGTGAGCGTCGGCAAGTGGTCCGACATCTGGCTGAACGAGGGCTTCGCGACGTACGCGACCTGGCTGTGGACCGAGCACAGCGGGGGCGCCACCGCCCAGCAGACGTTCAACAGCGCGAGCAACTACGGCCGGGCGGCGACCTCGTCGTTCTGGCAGGTCGTCACGGCCGACCCCGGCCCCGAGGACATGTTCGGCAACGTGCCGTACAACCGGGGCGCGATGACGCTGCACGCGCTGCGCGGCAAGATCGGCGACGCCGCGTTCTTCACGCTGATCAAGGACTGGGCCGCCGAGCACCGGTACGGCAACACGAGCACCGCCGACTTCGTCGCGGCGGCGGAGAAGGTCTCGGGCATGGACCTGAAGGCGTTCTTCGACGTGTGGCTGTTCCAGAAGGGCAAGCCCGCCTCCTGGTGACCCCTCACCGGCGGCTCCCGTCCGCGGGAGCCGCCGGTCACGCGCGCAGGTGCAGGGCGAGCTGAATGCGGTCGCGCAGGCCCAGCTTGCGCAGCACGCTGGACACGTGGTTCTTGACGGTCCCCTCGGTGATGAACAGCCGCGCCGCGATCTCCCTGTTGGCGGCCCCGGCGGCGACCATCCGCGCCACCTCCACCTCGCGGGCGGACAGCAGCTCCTGCCCGCGGAAGGCGACCGGGCTCACCGGCAGGTGCCGCAGCTCGGCGACCAGGCGGGCCGCCACCGGGCTGCCCAGCACGGTCTCCCCGCGGCTCACCCGGTGCACGGCCGCGACCAGCTCCTCCGGCGAGCAGTCCTTCAGCAGGTAGCCGGTCGCGCCGCCGCGCAGTGCGCCGAAGATGTACTCGTCCTCGTCGAACGTGCTGAGCACGACGACCGCCACCTCCGGGTGCTCGGCGGCCAGGCGGCCGATCAGCTCCACGCCGTTCATGCCCGGCATGCGCATGTCCACCAGCGCGACGTGCGGGCGGCGTTCGGCGACCACCCGCAGCGCCTCGTGCCCGTCGGCCGCCTCGCCCACGACCTCGATGCCGTCCTCGACCTCGAGCAGCTTGCGCAGCCCCTCGCGCAGCAGCGCCTGGTCGTCCACCAGCACGACCCTGACCGGCGTCATGCCCGCACCTCCGACAACGGCAGCTCCGCGCGCAACTCGAACCCGCCGCCCGGCCGGTTGGCGCCGGCCAGCGTGCCGCCCAGGGCCCTGGCCCGCTCCGCCAGCGACGTCAGCCCGAAACCGCCGGCGGGCCGGTCGTCCCTGCCCTTCCCGTCGTCGCTGACCATGAGCACGACGCGGTCGTCGCCGAAGGCGAGCGTGCCGCGCACGTGCTCCGCCTTCGCGTGCCGCAGCGCGTTGGTGAGCCCCTCCTGCAGCACCCGGTAGAGGACGAGCTCGGTGTCGGGCTCCAGCCGCCGCTCCTCGCCCCGCACCTCGAAGCTCACGCTGATCCCGGTGCCGTCGAACGACGCCGCGAGCCGTTCGAGCGCGGCGCTGCCGACGCGGCCGTCCAGCGCGAGCGGCCGCAGCGCGCGCACCCAGCGCCGCGCGTCGGTCAGCGCCTCCACGGTGAGCTCCTTGGCCTGGCGGACCTCCCCCCAGGCGGCCTCGGGGCGTCGCTCGCGGAATCGCTCGGCGTTCTCCAGGCCCATCTTGATGACCGTGAGGTGGTGGCCGACCGAGTCGTGCATCTCCGCCGCCATCCGCGCCCGTTCCTCGGCGACGGCCAGCTCCCTGATGCGTTCCAGCAACCCCTGGGCCTCCTCGCGCCTGCGCCGCGCCTCCAGCGTGGACGCCGCCATGCCGAGGCCGACCGCCGCGAACACCGCCATCGTGGCGGCCTGGGCGAAACCTTCGGTGACCGTTCTGCCCTCGAGCAGGGGCACGACCGCGCACAGGGCCGTGACGCAGGACAGGAGAGCGGTCGCGACGCGCATGCCGTACACGAAGGCGAGGTTGGCCATCGCGATGAGGACCAGGGGCATGTGCGTCTCCACGGACCCCGTGACCCCCAGCGCGAGCGTCGCCGCCAGGAACAGCGGCGCCACCCAGCGGCGGCGCGCCGCCCGCTGCCACGGCAGCGCCGGCCAGAGCGCCGCGACCAGCACGACGTTGGCGGCGAACAGCACGTACTCCGGCATGCCGCTGCCCCGGCCGGTCGCGACCGCCTCCGCGAGGCCGATGGTCAGCAGGGCCGTCATCGCCCAGAACGCGACGTTCAACAGGGACGGCCGGTCGGCGTCCCGCAACCAGTCGAAACGCGCCATGACCCGACCCTAGATCTCCGCGACGCGGATGTGACCGGCCGCCGGGAAATCCATGACCGTGGTCATGGCCGCGTCCCAGGCGCCGCCGGACGCGCGGGGCGGTTCCTAGAAGATGGGCTCCGGCTGGGGGACGACGGCGCCCCGGACGGCGTCGCAGTCCCGGCGGAGCACGGCGACGTGGAGTTCGCGCAGCTCGGCCGATGGGTCGAGGCCGAGCCGGTCGCCGAGCACGGCCGTGGCGCGTCCCCAGGCGGAGATCGCCCCGGCCACATCCCCGCCCAGGTAGTAGGCGCGCATGAGGTGCGCCCAGCTGGTCTCCCGGAAGGGGGCGTCGCCCAGCACCTCCAGGATCTCGGGGATGAGATCGGTCGTGTGGCCCAGGCCCAGGCGGGCCTCCACCAGGCGCTCGCGCACCGTCAGGTGCAGCTCGGCGAAGGCGGTGAACCGCGACCGCAGCAGTTCCGAGGCGGTGCAGTCCTGCCCGATCGGCCCCTGCCACAGATCGAGGGCCGCGCCGAGCGCCTCCTCGGCCGCGCCGGGTCGCCGGGCGCGCAGCCGGGCGAAGCCCTCCATGGCGAGCCGCCTGAACATGACCGCGTCCACCTCCTCGGGCACGGCGAGCAGCCGGTAGCCGCCCTCGCCGCCGCCTCCCCGGAGAGTGACCAGGCGGTCGCGCAGCCCGAGGACCGCCAGCCGGGTACGCAGCCGGGCGACGTGCAGTCTCAGGTTCTTGCGGGCCGAGCCGGGCGGGTCCTCCCACAGGCATCTCATCAGTTGCTCCACAGGGACCGAGCGTCCCTCTTCGAGCAGCAGCGCGGCGAGCAGCCCCCTCACCGGGGCCGATCCGATGGCCAGGGACGCGTCGTCGTCGCCGACCTGAACACGTCCCAGCAGGCGGAAAAGCATGTCGTGGCCTTTCTCGGGCACTCGATTCTGCGGCCTCAGGAAGGGGGCCGGAACATCGCGCGGCGAAGTGGAAGGGCCGGGACGGCCGGCGCGCGTCGCTCCCAGCGCGTCCACGTTGACGGGCCTGGCCGTTGTTCTCATCCTGCCCGATGTACGAGACGGGCGAGGATAGCCAGTTGTCCGGCATTAACAGTCTTTAGTGGACAGGTGCGCGCGCCGCGTCAGCAGGGGCAGGGCACCGTGTGGTCCAGGCAGCGGGTGATCCTCGCGAGTGTGCGGGACAGCACCGCCTCGGACAGGTGGTTGTGGCTGACCAGAAAACCGTTCCGGGGCCGTACCAGGCCGCTCCACTCGTACCGCGCGGTGGTCGGCGTCACGATCCCCCGCCGTTCGAGCGTCAGGGCGATCCGGCCGGCGGGCAGGCCGGGACGCAGCTCGACGTGCACGTGCGACCCCGAGCGGGTGCCGTTCAGCCGCTCCACGGCCGGGTGGTCCGCCAGGGCCTCCACCACGAGCTGCCGCTTGGCCTGGTACGCGTGACGCAGCCGGTCGACGCGGGCCCGGGTCTCGGCCGAACCGAGCATCTCGGCCACGGCGCGCTGCGCCACCGCGACCGTGCCCGACTGACGCAGCGACAGGTGCTCGGCCAGCTGCCGCAGCCGGCGCCCGCGGGCGAGGATGTAGCCGGTGCACACCACGTCCGGGAGCAGCCGGCACAGGCAGCCCACGTAGACGACGTCGTCGGTGCGGTCCCGGCTCAGGTCCCACAGCGACTGCGGCCGGATCGCCTCGGTGAAGTCGTGGTCCCGGTCGTCCTCCACGATCAGCGCGCCACGGGTGACGGCCAGCTCGACCAGTGCGCGCCGCCGTGACAGGGACAGCTCCACCCCCAGCGGCATCTGATGGGAGGGGCGCACCACGACCGCCCCCACGCCGCGGGGGACGGCGTCCACCAGCGCTCCCTCGGCGTCCACCGGCACGGGCACGGTGACGACGTCGTGCTGGCGCAGCAGCCGGATCACCGTGGGCAGGCAGGGGTCCTCGACCGCCGCGACGGTGCCCGGCTGCATCGCGACCGCCGCCACCAGGTCCAGCGACTGGCGGGCCCCGGTGGTGATCAGCACGTTCCCCGGATCGGCGTCCAGGCCGCGTACCGCCCGCAGGTGCGCGGCCACCGCGCGGCGCAGCACCTCCTCGCCGGGCCCCTCCACCATGTCGGGGATCCGGTGCGCCGCCCGGCGCCACGCGGCCCGCCACACCGGCACCGGGAAGTCCTCCCCGGACGGCTGGTCGGGGGACAGGTCGACGAGCGTCCCGTGGGCCCGGTCCGCGGGCGGCTTCCCCCGATGCGGCTCCCCGGTGGCCTTCTCCGGCCGGGCCCGCCTGACGTAGGTCCCCGACCTACGCCTGCTCTCGATCAGGTCCTCGGCTTCGAGAGTGCGGTAGGCCTCCTGCACCACCGGCCGGGACACCCGCAGCAGCTCGGCGAGGGTCCGGCTGGACGGCAGGCGCGTGTCCGGCGGCAGGCGGCCGTCCTGGACGGCCTGCCTCAGCTGCCTGGCCAATTGGGCCGCCATCGACTCGGCAGAACCGCGTGCCAGCTCGACATAGATCGACAGAGTCGTCGACGTCCGCATCATGCCCCTTCGCCCGTCCTGCATCGTGTACCAGGGGAAGGCAATCTCAGACGACTTTCAGTTGGCTTACAGAAGCGTTGCAAAACGCGGCGGGCCTTGAACGCGCGGACGCTCGGGAGCGGCCCCCGCACCGGGCTTGAACCTGCCGCGACGGGAGGTCGTAGCGTTGCGGGCGTGATCGGGGCGAACGACGCCGGACGGCGGTGGTCCATCGGCGAACTGGCGCGCGCGACCGGGACGACGGTGCGCGCGCTGTACCACTACGACGAGATCGGGCTGCTGACCGCGAGCGAACGCACGCCCTCGGGACATCGCCGGTACACCGAGTGCGACCTGCGCCGGCTGTACCGGGTGCGGGCGCTGCGCGCGCTCGGCCTGTCTCTGGAGGAGGTCGCGGCCGTCCTGGCGGGCGCCGCGGACGACCCGGAGTCGCTGCGCCACCTGCTGGCGGCGCAGCTGCGCCGGCTGAACGAGGACGCGGAGCGGATCGAGGCGCTCCGGGGCCGGGTCGGCGAGATGCTCGGCCGGCTGGACGGCTCGTCCGCCCCCGATCCCGGCTGGTTCATGACGACCTTGGAGATGATGTCGGTGTACGAGAGCTACTTCACGCGGCAGCAGCGGGAGCAACTGGCCGAGCGCAGGGACGCGCTGGGCGCCGAGGCGGTGGAGGCGGCCAAGCGCGAGTGGACGGGGCTCGTCGAGGAGGGGCTGCGGCTCATCGAGAGCGGCGTTCCCGCGGACGACCCGCGCGCCGGGGACCTCGTACGCCGCTGGGACGCGCTGGCGGGCGGGTTGCACCCCGCAGGACCGGCCGGCGCGGAGACCAAGGCGGCCGCCCGGAGGCTCTGGCAGGACAACGGCGCGGAGATCGGCCGGAGCCTGCCCTGGCCGGCGGAGCGGATGACCGGGCTGGTCTCCTACCTGGAGCAGGCCCGCCAGGCCGGCTGAGGTCCGGGGACCGAGGCGCCCGGTCCCCGCTACTTCTTGGCCGGCTTGAAGGTCGCGGCCATGGTCTCGAAGAGCTTCTTCTTCTTTTTCCAGTCCTTGTCCTGGGTCTTGTAGAGCAGCGCGTAGCCGTTGTTCTTGTCGGTGACGAAGCCGCGGTCGATCACCCGGGACCGGTAGCGGCTGTCGCCGAAGGTGAACTCCCAGTCGGCCGCGGTCTTCCAGTAGTCCTTGACCTCTCTGATGGCGATGAGTTTGTAGCCGGGGAAGTTCCGGCTCATGCCCGGCACGTCGCGCTGCCAGACCTTCAGCGCGTCCGACTCGGGGCTGGAGGTGTGGTGCACCTCCAGGTAGGTGTGCGAGTCCCCGCGGAAGCGCACCTCGCCGTTGCCCCTGCCGTCGACGCGCCATCCCTTCGGCAGCGCGATGGAGAACCCGCTCGAGTGCTTGTACTTGTGCCAGCCGTCGGGGACGTCCCCGGGGCCGGGGCCGTCGTCGTCGCTCGGGGAAGGCTCGGGAGAGGCCGACTCCGACGGATCGTCCGAGGAGGACGCCGACGGCTCGGCCGAGGGCGCCGTCGCGGAGGGCTTGCCGGTGGTTGTCCCGGTCGACGGGTCCGACCCCGCTGCGGGCTTTCTCTCCGGGTCGTCCCCGGCTGCTTGTAGCCCGAAATAGCCCGCGACGCCCGCGATGAGCAGCAGTGCGGGGATGAGGACGAGCGCGACCTTGAGCATGCCGCCCCGCGATCCGGGCTCGACCGGGGAGGTGGACGCGGCGTGCCACACCGCCCCGCCCTGGGTCGGCGTCGCGGGCGGCTCCTGCCGCAGCCCGGCGAGCGGGCCGCCGGCGTCGGCGATCCCGGCCGCCTCGGCCGAGCCCTCCGGCGTCTCACGGTCCTTCTTCGCGGCCGCACCGCCGACCGCACCGCCGACCGTGCCGGAGGTGACGGCGGGGGCGACCTTGGTGGTGCCGGCCTCGCCGTCCCCGCCGGCCTTGGCGTCCCCGCCGGCCTTGGCGTCCTTGCTGTCTCTGACGTCCTTTTCGCCCGCCGCCGGGTCGCCTTCGTCCGAGGGCGTCGTACGGCCGGGCGGGGCGGCCTGCGCGCCGGTCTCCGGCATGGGCGCCGGGACGTCCTCCTTCTTGGGGGTGCCGGGAACGTCCTGGACGACGGGGATGGGTGAGGTGATCTCGCCGGGACCCGCCGCCGCGTCGCGGGGCTCCGCGGGCTCCGGCGGCGGGGAGGAGGACACGGGCGGGTACGGCGCCGCGCCCCGGGGCGCCTTGCCCGCGGCCGGGCCGGCGGGCCGGGACGGCGGCGGGGCCAGGTCCCTCGACGCCCGCTTGAGCAGGCGGGTCAGCTCCTCGTAACCGGGCCGGTCGGCGGGCTCCTTGGCGAGCATCCGCAGCAGCACGGGACCGAGCGCGCCCGCGCGCCGCGGCGGGGCCGGGTCCTCGTTCAGCACGGCGTGCATGGTGGCCATCGCCATACCGCGGTCGTGCGGCGGCTTGCCCTCGACCGCGGTGTAGAGCGTGGCGCCCAGCGACCACAGGTCCGACTCGCGCTGCGCGGCCTCCCCGCGGAGCCGTTCCGGGGCGATGAAGGCGGGGGTGCCGACGAGGCCGGTGCGGGTCATGGTGGAGTCGGCTTCGAGCCGGGCGATGCCGAAGTCGGTCAGGACCACCCGGCCGTCGTCGGTGAGCAGCACGTTCTCGGGCTTGACGTCGCGGTGCAGCACGCCCTGCCGGTGCGCGGCGCGCAGCGCGTCCAGGATCTGCAGCCCGATCTCGACGGTCCGCTCGGGGGACAGCGGGCCGTCCTCCCTGATCACCTGCCCGAGCGAGCGGGACGGCACCAGCTGCATGATGATCCAGGGCCGGTCGTCCTCCTCGATCACGTCGTGGACGACCACCACGTTCGGGTGGGTGAGGCGCCCGGCGGCCCGGGCCTCGCGCATGGTCCGGCGGTTGAGGTCGCTGAGCTCGTCGCCCATGGCGCTGTCGTAGCGGACCTCCTTCACCGCGACCGCGCGGTCCAGCAACTCGTCGTGGGCGCGCCAGACGACGCCCATGCCACCCCGGCCGATCGGCTCCACCAACTGGTACCGGCCTCCGACGAGCCGGCCTTCCGCACGCGACACTCGAACCCCTTCCTGGACCCATGAATCGTCCCACGGATGGCAAAGGGATCAACCGCGTCTATCGCCGACGATCCCGAAATCCGAGACAGATCGGTTCGAGTCGTGGCCCGTCGCTGCTAAGGTCCTAGTTATGGGTACGTACAGCTCGTTTACGAGGCCGGCTTCGGCAAGGCCGGTCGCGTGACGGTGAGCTAGCGACCATCCGGAGCCGGCTTGAGGCAGGGACGCCAGCGTCTCTGCCTTTTTCGTTTCGCACGTCCGGTTCTCGCAGCGGCCACGGAGGAGCCCCACATGTCGAAGGCAGCCCAACTCGACCGCGACGCCGTACGGATCGGCGATCTCGTGATCGGCGACGGGCTACCCGTGGTGGTCGTCGGCGGTCAGGACGCCCGCTGGCTGCGCCTGCGCGGCGACGGCGGCCCGCCCGCCGACGGGGTGGTCGCCGAGGCCAGGGCGAGTTGGGCGGGCCCGCTGCTGGTGGAGCCCGCCTCGGCCGCCGACCTGCCCGCCGTGGCCCGGCACGCCGACGGAGTGGTGATCGGCGCCGCCTCGGCGTGCGATCCCGTCCTCGTCCGCGCCGCGGCCCGGCTCGGGCTGCCCGTCGTCCTGCAGCGGGGCGTCGTGGGCGGGCGGACGGCGACACTGGAGGAGTGGCTGACCGCGGTGGACGACTGCGCCGCCGAGGGCAACGAGGCGATCGTGCTCTGCGAGAGCGGCGGGCGCGCGGAGCCGGAGGACGCCGCGCCCGACCTGGGGCTCATGCGTGCGGCGCGGGAGCGGACCGGCCGCCCCGTGCTCGCCGGGCTGGGCGGGGACGGCGCGCTGGCGGGCGCGGCGGTGGCGGCGGGGGCGGACGGCCTGCTGGTCGGCCCGGGCGCGTCCGCGCGGGTTCTCGCGACGGCCCGCGAGGCGGCGACCGTCGTGGCGGCGGTCGTGCGGCCGGAGGCGCCCGAGACCCTCGACGCGGCCCGGGGCGCGATCGACCGCGTGGACGCGGCCCTCGCCACGCTCCTCGAACGCCGCGCCGGACTGGCCGGGCGGATCCAGCGACTCAAGCCCGTCGGCGGTTTCCGGGGCCGGGACATGGAGCGCGAGCGCCGCCTCGTCGAGGCCATGGCCCGCCGCGCCCCCAGCCTCGGCGCCGGGCTGCTCGCCCCGATCATGAACGCCGTGATCGAGGCCGGACTGCGCCTGTCGGAGGAGACGCGGAACGGCGAGGAACGGAGATAAACTCTGCTTCACCTGAGTCCCACTGGTTCGCGATCACGGCGTAGGCTCTGGTCCGCGGTCCGGTGACGATGGGGGTCTCATGGGTGATTCGTTTGTGCATCTGCACGTCCACACCGAGTACTCGATGCTCGACGGAGCGGCGCGGCTGAAGCAGATGTTCAAACTCGTGGGCGAGCTGGAGATGCCCGCGATCGCGATCACCGACCACGGCAACATGCACGGCGCCTACGACTTCTACAAGCAGGCGACCGCCGCCGGGGTGAAGCCCATCCTCGGCATCGAGGCGTACGTCGCGCCCGAGTCGCGCATGCACAAGAAGCCGGTGCTGTGGGGCGAGCCGCACCAGAAGAGCGACGACGTCTCGGCGGGTGGCTACTACACCCACATGACGATCTGGGCGCGGAACAAGGCTGGGCTGCAGAACCTGATGAAGCTCAGCTCGCGTGCCTACACCGAGGGCTTCGTCCGCAAGTGGGCCCGGATGGACGCCGACATCCTCGCCGAGCACGCCGAGGGCCTGATGGCCACCACCGGCTGCCCCTCCGGCGAGGTGCAGACCCGCCTGCGGCTCGGCCAGTACGACCAGGCGCTCAAGGCCGCGGCGAAGTACCAGGAGATCTTCGGGAAGGACAACTACTTCCTGGAGATCATGGACCACGGTCTCGACATCGAGCGGCGGGTCCGCGACGGCCTCATCCGGATCAGCCGGGAGCTGGACATCCCCCCGGTCGTCACCAACGACTCCCACTACACGTACGAGTCCGACGCCGCCGGCCACGACGCCCTCCTGTGCATCCAGACGGGCAAGCAGCTCAGCGACCCCGACCGGTTCCGGTTCGACGGCAGCGGCTACTACGTCAAGTCCGCCGACGAGATGCGGGCGGTCGATTCCTCCGACATCTGGCAGGAGGGCTGCCGCAACACGCTGCTGGTGGCCGAGAAGGTCGACCCCGAGGGCTTCTTCCCGTACCACAACCTGATGCCGACCTACCCGATCCCCGAGGGGATGACGGAGGAGGAGTACTTCCGGCAGCAGGTCTGGGAGGGCATGAAGCGGCGCTTCCCGGGCGGCGTGGACGAGGAGCACCGCGCCTGGGTCGAGAACGAGATCGGCGTCATCCTCCAGATGGGCTTCCCGAGCTACTTCCTCGTGGTCGCCGACTTCATCATGTGGGCGAAGAACAACGGCATCCGGGTCGGCCCCGGCCGTGGTTCCGCCGCCGGCTCGCTGGTCGCGTACGCGCTGGGCATCACCGACCTCGACCCGATCCCGCACGGCCTGATCTTCGAGCGGTTCCTCAACCCCGAGCGCGTCTCGATGCCCGACATCGACATCGACTTCGACGAGCGCCGGCGCGCCGATGTGATCCGCTACGTGACCGAGAAGTGGGGCGCCGACAAGGTCGCCATGATCGCCACGTTCGGCACCATCAAGGCGAAGGCGGCCGTGAAGGACGCCGGCCGCGTCCTCGGCTACCCGTACGCGCTGGGCGACCGCATCTCCAAGGCGTTCCCCCCGGCCGTGATGGGCAAGGACATCCCGCTGTCGGGCATCTTCGACGCCGACCACCCGCGCTACAACGAGGCGGGCGAGCTGCGCAAGCTGTACGACGAGGACGTCGACGTCAAGGCGACGATCGACCTCGGGCGCGGCCTGGAGGGCCTGATCCGGCAGACCGGCGTGCACGCCGCGGGCGTCATCATGTCCGCCGAGCCGCTGACCGACCACATCCCGATCATGCGCCGCGACTCCGACGGCGCGATCATCACGCAGTTCGACTACCCGACCTGCGAAACGCTCGGCCTGCTGAAGATGGACTTCCTGGGCCTGCGCAACCTCACGATCATCGACGACTGCCTGAAGATGATCGAGGCCAACACCGGAAACAAGATCGAGCTGCTCGACCTCCCGCTCGACGACACCAGGACGTACGAGCTGCTGGCCAAGGGCGACACGCTCGGCATCTTCCAGCTGGACGGCGGCGGCATGCGCACGCTGCTGCGGCTGATGAAGCCCGACAACTTCGAGGACATCTCCGCGGCCCTCGCGCTCTACCGGCCCGGCCCGATGGGCGCCAACTCGCACACGAACTACGCGCTGCGAAAGAACGGCCAGCAGGAGATCACCCCGATCCACCCCGAGCTGGAGGAGCCGCTCAAGGACATCCTCAGCACGACCTACGGCCTGATCGTCTATCAGGAGCAGGTCATGGCCATCGCGCAGAAGGTGGCCAACTACACGCTCGGCGGCGCCGACCTGCTCCGCCGCGCGATGGGCAAGAAGAAGAAGTCCGAACTGGACAAGCAGTTCGAGTTCTTCGAGAAGGGCATGAAGGAGAACGGCTTCTCCGCCGCGGCCATCAAGGCCCTGTGGGACATCCTTCTCCCGTTCTCCGACTACGCGTTCAACAAGGCCCACACCGCCGGATACGGCCTGGTGTCGTACTGGACCGCCTACCTCAAGGCCAACTACCCGGCCGAGTACATGGCGGCCCTGCTGACCAGCGTCAAGGACGACAAGGACAAGTCGGCCCTCTACCTCAACGAGTGCCGCCGCATGGGCATCAAGGTGCTCCCGCCGGACGTCAACGACTCCGACTTCGACTTCACCCCGCGCGGCACCGACATCCGGTTCGGCCTGTCGGCCATCCGCAACGTCGGCGCGAACGTCGTGGACGGGATCATCGCGGCGCGCAAGGAGAAGGGCAGGTTCACCGATTTCAAGGACTTCCTGCGCAAGGTCCCCGCGATCGTCTGCAACAAGCGGGTCATCGAGTCGCTGATCAAGTCGGGCGCGTACGACTCGTTCGGGCACGTGCGCAAGGGCCTGCTCATGGTGCACGAGCAGGCGGTGGACGCGATCATCGACATCAAGAAGAACGAGGCCATCGGCCAGGACTCGCTGTTCGGCGCCATCGACGGCGCGGAGGACCAGACCTTCGACGTGCAGATCCCGCCGGGGGAGTGGGACAAGACGACGCTGCTGCAGTTCGAGCGGGAGATGCTCGGCCTGTACGTCTCCGACCACCCGTTGTTCGGCGTCGAGCACATCCTGTCGGCGGGCGCCGACTGCTCGATCGCCGCGCTGCAGGACGACAGCCGCCCCGACGGGCAGGTCGTCACGGTGGGCGGCATCCTGTCGGGCCTGCAGCGCAAGGTGACCAAGAAGGGCGACACCTGGGTCCTCACGATGCTGGAGGACCTGGAGGGCTCGATCGAGGTCATGATCTTCCCGTCGGCCTACCAGCTCTGCGCGACCGTGCTCGCCGAGGACGCGATCGTCTTCGTCAAGGGCAGGATCGACAAGCGGGAGGACGTCGCGAAGATCATCGCGATGGAGGTGACCGCGCCGGACCTCACGGCCGAGTCGGGCGGGCCGCTGGTGGTGAGCATGCCGATCAACCGTTGCACGCCGCCCGTCGTCGGCCGGCTCAAGGAGGTGCTCACCACCCATCCGGGGACCACGGAGGTCCACCTCCAGGTGCACAACGGGCCGCGCACGACGGTCATGCGGCTGGACGACCGGCTCCGCGTGACCCCCTCGCCGGCCCTGATGGGCGACCTCAAGCAGCTGCTCGGGCCGGCCTGCCTGGCCGGTTGACCGGCCGCCCGGACGACGTGACGACGCGGGCCGCACGGCGGCCCGCGTTCAGCGGCCGGAGGCCGCGGTGTGTGTTCCGGTCCCCGCCGCGGGGCGCTCGGCCTCCCGCTCTCGCTTCTTCTCCTCCTTCTCCTTCTTCTCCTTCTCCCTTTCCTTCTTGCGCTGCTTCTCCAGCGCCTCCTTCAGCCCCGGCGTGAACCCGCCGCCGAACCGGGCCATGTCGGGCGGGACGAAGCCGTACACGGGGGTGCCCCGCAGCGCGGCCCGCATCGAGTCCACCCAGATCGGGCCGGGCAGCGAGGCGCCCTGCACCGCGCCGTAGTAGCGGCCGCCGATGGTGACGCCGGTGAGCGGATAGCGGTAGGAACCGCGGATGTCGCCCACGCTCACGGCGGCCGCGAGGCCCGGCGTGTACCCGGCGAACCAGGCCGAGGTGTAGCCGTTGTTGGTGCCCGTCTTGCCCGCGGCGGGCCGCCCGATGGACTGGCCGCGCATCGTGCCCTGGGTGAAGACCCCCGTGAGCACGTGGCTCACCGCGTCGGCGACCGCGGGCTCGATCGCGCTCACGCACGCCGGCGGGATGTCGGTGCGGGTGCCGTCGCGCTCCACCACGGCGGTGATGGCCAGCGGACGGCAGTAGCGGCCGCGGGCGGCCAGCGCGGCGTACGCCGCCGCCACGGTGGTGGGGTCCATCTCGTTGGCCCCCAGCGTGAACGTCGGCACCTCGTGCAGCGGCGTGCCGTCCGCCCGCCTGATGCCCAGTGACCTGGCCGTCTGCACGACGTCGCACAGGCCGACCTCACGCTCCAGCCGCATGTAGAAGATGTTCACCGACTGCCAGGTGCCCATCTCCAGGCTGTACGGCCCCCCGCCGCCCTCGCCGCCCGCGTTGTGGATGACCGTCTTCGGGTCGTTGACGGCCCTGCCCGAGCAGTCGCGGTAGCCGTACGACGGGACGTAGGAACCGGGGATCGTGAAGCCGTCCCCGAACCGCATCCCCTGCTTGAGCGCGGTGGTCAGCGTGAACACCTTGAACGTGGAGCCCGCCTGCAGGCCGAGCCCGCCGCCGTGCGCGATGTCGGCCGCCAGGTTGTAGGTGGTGGCGGGCCCGAGGTCGCGGTCGTGCGGGTTGCGCCCGTACCGCTTGCTCACCGCCATCGCCCGGATGTGCCCGGTGCCCGGCTCGATCATGGTCTCCGACGCCACCTGGTTGTCGCGCGGCCTGACCCGCGCGGCGATGGCACGCGCCGCGGCCCGCTGCGCGACCGGGTCGATGGTCGTCCAGATGGTCAGCCCGCCCCGCTGCAGGCGCCGTTCCCGGTCGGCCCTGGTGTACCCGAACGCGGGGTTGCTCAGCACCTCGCGTTCCACGTACACGCAGAAGAAGGGATGGGCGCTGCCGGCGCAGCCGCCGGGCTCGGGCCGCAGGCGCAGCCCCAGCGGCTCGGCCGCGGCGGCGCGCGCCGTGTTCCCGTCGATCACCCCGAGCTCGGCCATCCGGCCCAGGACCAGGTCGCGCCGGTCCCGCAGCCGGTCCCTGTGCTCGTCGCCGAGGGAGGGATCGGTGTCGTACGGCGTGCGGACGGCGCCGGCGAGCGTCGCGGCCTGCGTGAGCGTCAGGTCGGCGGCGTCGACGCCGAAGAACCGCTTGGCCGCGGCCTGGACGCCGAACGCCCCCGCGCCGAAGTAGGCGATGTTGAGGTAACGCTCGAGGATCTGGTCCTTGGTGTACTTGCGCTCCAGCGCCAGCGCGTACCGCAGCTCGTCGAGTTTGCGGCGGAACGAGCGCACGAGGGCCTGCGCCCGCTCGTCCTCCGACTCGGCCTGGTTCAGCATGATGTTCTTGACGAGCTGCTGGCTGATGGACGAGCCGCCCTGCCGGATCCCGCCGGCCCGGGTGTTGGTGACGAAGGCGCGCAGCGTGCCCTTGAGGTCGAGGCCGCCGTGCTCGTAGAACCGGGCGTCCTCGATGGACACGATGGCCCGGCGCATCACCGGGGCGACCGCGCTCAGCGGCACCGACTGCCGGTTCTGGTAGTAGAACTGCGCGATCTGACGCCCGTTGCGGTCGAGCAGCCGGGTCACCTCGGGCAGCGGCTCCTCGCGCAGCGGCGCGGGCAGGTACGTGAGCGTGGACGCGGCGCCCCTGGCCGCCAGGCCGGCTCCGCCCACGAAGGGCATCGCCAGCCCGGCGACCAGGGTGCCCCCGGCTGTGCCGCACAGGCCCAGCGCGAGGACGGCGCGCCCGACGGTGACGCCGAGAGAACAAGAGGTCACGGGATATCAGTGCGACCTCTGGCGTTTGTCCAAACCCGGGAGCCCTGAAGCTTTACGTGATCCTGTTGATCTTCAACCCGAGGGAGGTGAACTGTTCGAACGGTCTGTGGTAGCCGCGTTCGATGTGGTTGACGCCCCGCAGGGTCGAGGTGCCCTCGGCGACGGCGGCGGCCAGCACCGCGGAGAACCCGGCGCGGATGTCGGGGAGCGTGACGTCGGCCCCGCGCAGGTTGGAGACTCCGCGTACGACCGCCGAGTGCTTGGCGTTGGTGTCGTGATAACGGCACGCCGGGCCGCCCAGGCACTGGGCGAACACCTCGATCTCGCACCCCATCTTCTGCAGCGCGGGCACGTACACGAGCCGGTTCTCGAACACCGTCTCGTGCAGCACCGACATGCCCTCGGCACGGGTGAACAGCACCATCAGCGGCGTCTGCCAGTCCGTCATGAAACCGGGGTGGGTGTCGGTCTGCACCGCCGCCGCGCGCAGGCCGTCCGGGGCCGAGGCGCACAGCCAGTCGTCGGTGATCTCGAACCGCGCGCCCATCCTCGCCAGCGTGGTGATGGCGGTGACGAGCCGGTCCTGGTGGCAGCCGTGCACGCGCACCTCGCCACCCGTCACCAGGCCCGCCACGAGGTACGAGAACGCCTCGATGCGGTCGCCGGCCAGCCAGGTGGAGGCGCCGTGCAGCTTCTCGACGCCCTCGATGACGATGCGCCGGTCCGGGCTCAGCTCGATCATCGCGCCCATGCGCTGGAGGAACAACGCCAGCTCCACCACCTCGGGCTCCATCGCCGCGCCCTTGATGACGGTCTTGCCCTCCGCGAGCACCGCCGTCATGAGGATCGTCTCGGTGGCGCCCACGCTGGGGTAGGGGAGCGTGATGCGGTTGCCGCGCAGCCGCGTCGCCTTGGCGGTGATGCCGTTGTCGCCGACCTCGATCTCCGCGCCCATCGACCGCAGCGCCTCGACGTGGAAGTTGACCGGCCGCCTGCCGATGGGGTCGCCGCCGACGAGGGGGACGAACGCCTCGCCCGCCAGGTGCAGCAGCGGGCCGAGCATCAGGATCGGGATGCGGTTGAGCCCGGTGTACTCCTCCGGCACGCGCGGCCGGATCTCGTTGCCCCGCTCGATGGTGATCTCGCCCGGGGTGATCTCCACATGGATGCCGAGGGCTTCGAGCATGGCGGCGGTCAGCCCCACCTCGCCGACCTCGGGGGCGTTGTGCAGCGTGCTCGGACCCGTCCCGAGCATCGCCGCCACCATGTGCTTGGAGACCGCGTTCTTCGATCCCCGGACCTCCACGTCCCCCCGCAACGGGCCGGACGGGTCGATCTGCCATACCTCTTCGCTCACTCGGCCTCCTTGGCCCACACCGATGCCGTGCGTCCCCTGCACCCGGCTTCAGCAAGAGTAACGGGATCGGTCCCGTTTACCATGTGGGTACTATCTGGACGGTGCGGCATCTGAGGGGCAATCTGGCTACGACCGTCGTGACCGTCCTCGTGCTCGCCGTCCTCGGCGTGGTCGCCGGATACGTGTGGTCGGCGCTCGCCCCCGCCACGCGGTACGTGCTCGTCGACGGGACACCGCACCTGGCCGACCCGGAGACACAGTCCCTCATCGAGGCCGACGGCTGGTTCGCCGCCGTCACCGGCGGGTTCGGCCTGGTCTGCGCGGTCGCGGGGTACGTGCTGTCGCGCCACCGGCCGGTCGAGGTGCTCGTGGGGCTCGCGGCCGGCGGGCTGCTCGCCGGGTACGTCGCGATGCTGGTCGGCGGCACGGCCAAGGGCGTGGTCCAGGCGGCGGGACCGGGCGGCTACACCACCACGACCTCGCTGGACCTGACCGCGTACGGCGTGCTGTTCGCCTGGCCGCTCGTCGCCACCACGGTCTTCTGGGTCATCGAGTTCGCCGTGACGTACAACCAGCGCGCCCGCTGAATCCGGCTGCTTAGGCCCTGCCGAGGTCCGGCTCGGTCCGCCAGAGGCCGGTCGCCTGCTCGAAGGCGTGCCCGAGACGCAGGACGTCCATGTCGGCCCACGGCCTGCCCACGATCTGCAGGCCGACCGGAAGGCCCTCGGGCGTGAACCCGCACGGCACCGACATCGCGGGCGCGTGCAGCACGCTGACCCAGTAGCACGAGCGCATCCACGCCAGGTAGTCGGGCATCTCCACCCCCGCCACCTCCGTGACGTACGGCTGCTCGACCGGGAACGGCGGCACCTGGCTGACGGGCGCCACGAGGAAGTCGTACCGGCCGAAGAACTCCCGCATGCGATGGAACAGCCCGGTGCGCAGCCGCTCGGCCCGGGCGAGGTCGGCCCCGGTGACCTTCCGCCCCTGCTCCACGTTCCAGGCCACGTTGGGGCCCACCTCGGGGAGGTCGCCGAAACTGAGCGCGTAGTACCACGACCGGTAGACGCGGAACGCCTCCTCGGCGTCGGACAGGTCCAGGTCCACCCGCTCGACCTTGGCGCCCAGCCCGGCCAGCGTCTCGGCCGCCCGCGCCGTCGCCGCGGCCGTCCGCGGGTCGACCGGGAGGCCGCCCAGGTCGGGGCTGAAGGCGACGCGGACGCCGGCGAGGTCCATGTCGGCGAGGTGCGGGTCCAGCGGCGCCGCGAACGCCGCGCCGTCCTCGCGGATGGAGAACGGCGAGACCGGGTCGAACCCGGCGACGGCCGACATGAACAGCGCCAGGTCGGCGGCCGTACGGGCCATCGGGCCCGGCACGCTCAGCGTGAACCAGGCCGCCGTGGCCGACTTCGCCGGCACCCGCCCCGGGGTGGGCCGCAGGCCCGCCACGTTGCAGAACGACGCGGGGTTGCGCAGCGACCCGCCCATGTCGGAGCCGTCGGCGAGCGGCACCATCCGGCACGCCAGCGCCGCCGCGGCGCCGCCGCTGCTGCCGCCCGCGCTCTTCGACAGGTCGTAGGGGTTGCGCGTCGCCCCGAACACCTCGTTGACCGTGTGCGAGCCGGTGCCGAACTCCGGGGTGTTCGTCTTGCCGAGCGCGATCCCGCCCGCCTCGCGGATGCGCCGCACCAGCGGGTCGTCCTCGGCGGGCACGTGGTTCGCGAAGGCCGGCGAGCCGTACGTGGTCCGCACGCCCGCGGTGTCGGCGAGGTCCTTGTGCGCGACCGGGATGCCGTGCAGCGGGCCGCGCACGTGCCCGCGCCGCAGGTCCTCGTCGGCGCGCGCGGCCTGGTCGAGCGCCCGTTCGGCGGTCAGCGTCACGACGGCGTTGACCCGAGGGTTCGTCTCCTCGATGCGCCGCAGGCACGCCTCGGTCAGTTCGACCGCGCTCACCTCGCGGGTTCGGAGTAGCGCGGCCATCTCGGTCGCGGTGAGGCCGACCAGTTCGTCCATGGTTCCCCCGTTCCCTACGGTCTGCGGCCAGTTTCACGCCTGCGAGCCGGGCGGGCGACGGCAACACTCGACAGGTTCAGGCCTTGGCGATGGGGGCGGTGACCGCCTGGGCGAGCCGGATGAGGTTGCCCGGCGCAGTCTCGATCTGCAGGCCGCGCCGCCCGGCGGAGAAGTAGATCGTCTCGAAGCCGAGAGCCGACTCGTCCACCACGGTCGGCAGCCGCTTGCGCTGCCCGAGCGGACTGATGCCGCCCACCACGTAGCCGGTGACCCGCTCCACCTTCGCCGCGTCGGCCATCGCCGCCCGCTTGCCCTTCAGCGCCGCGGCGAACGCCTTGAGGTCGAGCTTGCCCGCCACCGGCACGACCGCGACCGCCAGGCCCGCCTCGGTCTCCGCCACCAGCGTCTTGAAGATCCGCTCGTACGGCAGGCCGAGCGCGTCGGCCGCCTCCTCGCCGTACGCCTGGGCGTTCGGGTCGTGGTCATAGGGGTGAAGGGTGAACTCCGCCTTGGCCTGCGTGAGGGCGACGGTCGCCGGAGTGCCCTGGCCGCCCTTGCTCTTGGTCTTGCTCACGGCGGCAAGCCTAGTGCGAGGGCCGTCAGCGCAGGACGGAGCGCACGGCCTCGGGGGAGCGGGCCACCACGGCGGTCCCGTCGTCGGCGGTGATGATCGGCCGCTGGATCAGGATCGGGTGAGCGGCCATGGCCTCGATCCACCGCCCGCGGGCCGCCTCGTCGCGCGGCCACGCCTCAATGCCCAGCTCCGCGGCGACGGGCTCACCGAGGCGGGCGACGTCCCAGGGTTCCAGCCCGAGACGGCGCAGCATCTCGGCGAGCTCCTCCGCGCTCGGCGGGTCCTCCAGGTAGTGCCGAATCGTGTACCCGGCGCCCTCGGCGTCCAGCAGCGACAGGGCCGACCGGCACTTCGAGCAGGCCGGATTGATCCAGATCTCCATGGGGTCATTGTCCCGCGCGACCGTGCCAGCGGGCCCGCTAACGCCGGCGAAAAGGCGCGAACCGACCGAGGTAGGTGAAGGCCCAGCGGTCTTTGCCCACCTTCCGGCGGGTGTAGCGGCCGGGGTTGTGGTAGCGGTCGCGGTTGTGGAACTGGCAGGCC